>SPDA01000222.1 GCA_004525155.1 Spirochaetales bacterium | reverse complement strand
CAGGGAACTCTTCAGCAGCAAAAAATCGGACGAGGAATTTTATGAAAACCTCGAAGACACCCTCATAGAGGGGGATTTGGGCGCTGCCGGTGCAGCGGACATCGTGAACAGCCTCCGGGAGTTTTCAAAAAAAGAAAAACTTAAGAACCGGGAAGACCTGACAGCGGCGCTGAAAAGCATAATCAGGAACAAGATTAAAACAGTCAGGCCCGCCGTCGAGGCGGGCAGGCTCAATATATTTCTGGTTCTCGGCGTGAACGGCGTGGGAAAAACCACCACCCTGGCAAAGCTGGCCAATTTCTACGCGGACACGCTGACGAAGGATGGTATTGTCATAAGCGCAGCCGATACCTTCCGGGCCGCTGCCATAGACCAACTCAAGCTTCACGGTTCCCGCCTCGGCATTAAAGTGATAAGCCAGGAGCACGGTTCCGACCCCGGGGCGGTTCTCTTCGATTCGATAGACAGCGCGCGGGCGAGGAACGCCAGCCTCATTCTCGCGGACACCGCAGGCAGGATGCATAACAAGGCCAACCTGGTGAGAGAGCTTCAGAAAATCGATAAGATAATCAAGAACAGGGCCCCGGACGCCCTTTACCAGACCCTGCTGGTGCTGGATGCCACTACGGGCCAGAACGCCTACAGGCAGGCGGAACTGTTCGGAGAAGCCGTGCCTGTCAGCTCCGCGATACTGGCGAAATACGATTCTACAGCCAAAGGAGGCATAGCCGTGGCCATTTCCGCGGGCCTGGGCATTCCCTTCTCCTTTCTGGGGACCGGGGAGAAGTATCCGGATATCGGGTATTTCGAGGTCGATTCGTACATCGATTCGCTGCTGGGAGAGGAATGAAAATTCGGCCGCTGATCCTGTTTTCCTTATTCCTGGGCGGGTTACGCGTCTTCGGCGCCGACCTTTATTTCGAATCCAACCCCTTAGGACAGCCCCTGCGGGAGATTCCCTATTACAGGAGCGAGGAGTTTCCCTATGTGCTTACCGTCGATAATCTCGAAGGAGCCTCCATCCATACACTCCTCCATGAGGGCCGGCCGGAAAAAAAATGGAAACGGTACTATGAAAACGGACATATCCGCACGGAAGAGGAGTACGAGGCTGATGAAATCAAGGAGAGGCGTTCCTTCAATGCCCAGGGGGAGATAACGGAGGAAATCTCCTATTCCTTAGGCGCGGTACAGGAAAAACGCGTATATTCCTACGAAGGCGGTTTTGTGGCGGAAGTCAACATCTATGACGGCCAGGGGAACTGGTTTACCAGCTATTCTTTTATAAGGGGCGGCGATAACCGGATGCGGAGGGTAGAGAAGCTGGACGAACAGAAAAAGATTTACTCCTACTACGGGATGAACCAGGGCCGTGTATTCCAGGAATGGCATGGTGATTCCGCAAGCGGCGATTTTTTCAGGTTTGACGACAAAAGCAGGCTTTCCCTGATGGAACGCTGGGACGAGGGAACTCTTTCTTTAAAGGAGGACTTTATCCAGACGGACAGCGGCCGCAGATCGCTCCTCGTCAATTATAAAGACGGTTTGAAGACGGAAAAACTCTTCGACGATAAGGACAATATTCTGCAGGAACGCACCCTTAAGGGGAGCAGCCTTGTAAAAATTTCCTCCTTCGCCTACGACGCGGATGGGTACCTTGCCCTGAAGCAGGTACGTTCTCCCGGGTTAAAGGAGGAATGGCGCTTTGTCCATGACAGCGGCGGCGGCCTTGCCGAGGAAACCTATCTCGAGAGCGGAGAAATTAAAAAAGTCACCCGCTATACCGGCGAAAAAGCCTATTACGAGGAAATCTACAGAAACGGCACTCCCTTCATCCGGGTCTATTTCGAAAACGACGCCAAGCTTAGGGAGGAGTTTTTGGCGAACCCCAGGACCCTGAAGTCCGGAGGGGGGCTGTAGTGAAACTATCCTGGGTGCTGTTCGTGGCCCTGCGGTACTTCAAGACCAAGCGGCAGAACAGGGGGCTTGGACCCTCGATTCTCTCGGTTCTGGGCATTGCGGTGGGCGTAATGACCCTCATCTCCGTTATAGCGGTAATGAATGGTTTTCAGTTGGGGTTTATCGACTATATTCTGGAGATACGTTCCTACCACATACGGCTGACAGCAGGCCCCGAAGGCCTTGGCGAAGAAGCCATCGGCAGAATAAAGGGGCTTAAGGGAGTTACAGCGGTCCTCCCGTTCATGGAGATACAGTCACTGCTAAAAAGCGATTACACGAATTTCGAAGGTGTGCTCCTCCGCGGAGTGCCGGCAAACGCCGATGAACTTGATCCTTCCCTGATTCGGCAGCTGGATTTAAAAAAGGGAGAGTTCAACCTTGCCGGTTCGGGATCGGTGCTTTTAGGATATGAGCTTGCCCATGCCCTGGGCGTGGGTCCGGGCGACCAGGTATCTTCACTGTCCCTGGCAGGCGCATCCTTCAAATCCCTTAAGCCTGACGCCTTTGCCTTTACGGTCACCGGAATATTCAAGAGCGGGTACTACGAGTTTGACAGAAACCTGGCCTTTATCTCCCTGGAGGATGCCAGGAGTATCGCCGGCACCGGCGACAGCCTGGTGTACGGTATCAAACTTAAGAACCGCTACAACGACAGGACCGAGATGCAGCTTATATCCCGTCTGCTCGAAGACTCACCGAGGGAACTGGTTTCCTGGCGGCATTACAACAGGTCTTTTTTCGGCGCCCTGCGCATGGAAAAACTTGCCATGATGATTCTCGTGGGACTCATTTTCATTGTCGTGGGCGCCAACATCTACCATGCCCTGAAGAGGACAGTCGTGGAAAGGGCGGAGGAAATAGGCGTCCTCAAGTCCCTGGGCGCCTCCTCACGCGCCGTGCAGACGGTGTTTCTGCTGGACGGCGTTCTTATCGGCCTTACCGGCGGCTTCCTCGGATTGCTTGCCGGGCTTTTCCTTTCCGTCAACATAAACCAGGTCTTCGCTCTGGCGGAAATCATCATCAACTTCGGGCTTCGTTTTGCTGAAAAACTTTTCCTCCCTTTCGCGGCGGCGGGGGCGGAGGGTTTTTCGATATTTTCTTCAGCCTATTATTACCTTACCGACATCCCGAGCAGGCTGCTGTTCCCGGAAGTGCTTCTGATCTTTCTGTTTGCTTTTCTTTCCTCCGCCGGCGCCGCGTTTTTCGCTTCACGTACGGTTACCGGCATTCGTCCGGCGGAAGTGTTGAGGTATGAGCAGCAATGAATATTCTGACTATTGAAAATTTACGAAAAACCTACAGGACCGGAGCGGAGGAGCTCGATGTGCTTCAGGGCCTTAATCTGGCAGTTGAGGAGGGCACTACCGCGGCCATAACCGGAGAGAGCGGCTGCGGCAAAAGCACCCTGCTCAACCTCATCGCGGGAATCGACTCCGTCAGCGCCGGGATTATCAGGTGCGGCGCCTTTCAGGTGGAGAAACTTTCGGAAGAGGAATTGACAGGGTACAGGAGCGGTGTAATCGGGCTCATCTTCCAGTTTCATTTCCTGTTAAAGGATTTTACGGCCCTCGAAAATGTGATGATCCCCTCTTTCATTACGGGCGCGGGTAAAGCGGAGGCGGAGGCAAAAGCCGCTTCTCTTCTTGAAAAAGTCGGCCTTTCCGGCAGGACGCACCACTATCCGGGGCAGCTGTCCGGAGGCGAAAGGCAGAGGGTTGCGGTGGCCCGGGCCCTCATAAACGATCCTCTCCTTATCCTTGCGGACGAGCCTACGGGCAACCTTGACGAAAACAATTCCCTCATGGTGCAGAACCTGCTTTTTTCGCTCGTAGGGGAACTCGGGAAAACCATGGTTCTTATCACCCATGACAGGTCTTTCTCCTCCAGGGCGGACCGGGTACTTCTCCTCGAACGGGGCACGCTTAAAAGCCTATGAAACCGGGGATTCCTCTTTTTTTCGCATTCCGGCATTTCAGGAAATCACGAAGGCTCATTTCCGCCGCCACCAGCGTGGCCTTAAGCCTGATACCGCTTATTCTTGTGCTCGTCATCACCAACGGCATGATAGAGGGGATTACCAGGCGCTATGTGGAAGTGGGCACCTACCATTTGCAGGCCCAGGGTTTCGATGAGCAGCTTGAAAAAGATGAAGCCCTCGCCCTGGCCGGGGAATTAAAGCGGCTTAAGGGTGTTCTCGTGGCTGTGCCGGAGTATAAGGGTACCGCCCTGGCTTATTCGGAAAAGGGCAGGACGGGCGTTTCCGTGCGGGCCGTGCCAGGGGAACGGTATGAAGAGGACAGTCTGTTCAGGGAATTCATGACCTTTTCCGCAGGGTCTTTTGATCTTGCGGAAAGAGACAGCGTCATCCTTAGTACGGGTGTTGCCGAGTCCCTTTCCGCGGGTGTGGGGGACAGGATAAAACTGCTTACGGCAATGTCCGTGCCGGGCCGTGCTTCCGCCGTTATCAAGCCGAGCATCCTTACCGTCACGGGGGTCTTTTCCAGCGGATACCAGGAGCTGGACGCCCTGACCGTCTATGTCAATTTCGATAAGGGGGCCTCCCTATTCAGGGACTCGTCGAACCTCATCATCGGCATAAAGCTTGACAGCGCGGACGTAAACAGCCTGAATTCCCCGACGCTTAACAGAATGCGCTGGATCATTTCCGGCGCGCTGCCTCAGGGTTTCTACGTGTATACCTGGTACGATCTGGAAAAGTCCCTCTACAAATCCCTGGTGACGACAAAGAACTTGCTGGTATTCATCATGGTGCTCATCCTCTGCGTTGCCTCTGTCAATATATCTTCCGCCCTCATCATGCTCGTCACGGAAAACAGCCAGGCCATCGCCATACTGAAAAGCACCGGCGGGAGTCCCAATCTCATAACCCAGTCCTTCCTGCTGACCGGCTTCATCATAGGGTTCGCCGGTACGGCAGCGGGTCTGCTCATAGGCCTCCTCATATCCGTAAACATCAATCCCCTTATCCAGAT
>SPDA01000454.1 GCA_004525155.1 Spirochaetales bacterium | reverse complement strand
GAACGCAGGACCTTCACCATCGACAGAACCCCTCCGGCGCCGCCGATTGTAACAGGCATAACGGACGGGGCATTTTATCAGGAGGACAGAACTGTCCGGTTATCATCGGAGGAAGGATTTATATATTACAGCCTTGCCTCTACCGGCGATATCGAAGGCGCCATTGTTCCCGGGGAGTTCAAAAACTACCAGGGACCCTTGCCCCTTGCCGTCACAAACGGCGGTTTTAAATCCTACCTGCTTTCAGCCTACACCGTGGATGAGGTTGGAAATAAAAGTGCGCCGACCGGGCCGCTCCATTTTTCCATTGACAAGGAAATTATTTATGTTTCCGGTTTTCTGGGAAATGACAGCGATCTTTTTAATGGAACGAGGCAGCGCCCCTATAAATCCCTCGGCAAGGCCATATCCGTGTCCAGGGAAACGGGAAGAAAAAAGATTATTCTCGACACTTCGGTCTTTTCCCTCAATACGAGCCTTGAGGTCGTTGACGACCTGTCGATTCTCGGCGGCTACAACGGGCAGACCTGGACCGGCGATGATTCGGGAACGACGATTATCACACCCGGTAAATTGTTCCCCGCAGGGAATGCGCTCCTCAAACTGAAGGCGGCAAAATCACAGTTTTCCGGCCTTACCATAACCGATACCCTCGGTCTTGCGGGGACACTGGTGGAAGTCTCTTCCGGTGAAAGTGTTCTGACAAGCGTACATATCATCTCCGGCAAAAAACCCGGAACCTACAGCATCCTCCATTCCGGCGGCGATCTTTCCCTGGATAATTGCGAGATCTATCTTGAAGCGACGGAAGGGAACCCCGGCATACTGCTTAAAGGCAGCCAATGTATTATCCGTGATTCCCGTATAGAGCGCAGACAGGCTGGAAACGGAATTCCGCTTATACAGATGCTCGGGAATGCGGCAGTCAGCATAATTTCTTCTGAACTATACACAGGAGACGGGGACATAGTGAGCGGTATATCCGCGGAAAGAGCAACCTTAGGAATAACAAATACCCTTATACGTCTGGGAAAGGGAACGATACAGGCAAATGCCCTGTCCGCCCTTGATTCAAAAGTCACTGTAAAGGAATCGTCGATTGTGAGCGACGCAGGCAGCAACAGCTCTACCCTGATACGGATCGATGGCGGCGAACTGGTCTGCGACTCTCTGGATATGACCGCGGAGGCAAGAAACAGCCTGACAGGTTTTTATCTTAACGATTGTTTCATAACTCTGGGAAACTCCCGGATAGTCATGGAGAAATCCCTCGGTTATGCGCAGTTCGGAAGGTTTTTCAATGTCCGCGGCTCCATAGAGAATAACACCATAATTATAAGGGAGACACCGGAAACGACCGGCTTTACCTTGGATTCGTCGTCCCTCCTTATCAATAACAATGTGATGGTTCTCTTCGGAGGAAGCCGGAGCCTGAAGGCTTTCCAGGTTTCACGGAACCTGGAGACTGCCATAACCCGCAACACGGTCCTGCGCTACATGAACAGGGATGCATCCAATACGGCGGTTTTAACGGACGGGAAACTGGCAATCCAGTTAAACAATTTTTACGGCTGGACAATCCTGACCCAGGGCATATTCGGAATTCAGACTTCCATCTTCGATCTGAACAACATCGATGCGGACCCGGAGGGGGGCATGATCAACGGGAATATCAATGTCGAACCGGTCCTGAATTTTTATCCTGCGGATTACAGGTGATCCTTATTCGATGCTCCAGGAGCGGTATCCAAGGTTCCCCTGGTTAATCCAGAGACCAGCACCCGCCGTACAGGCAAAAATCAGGTCGTCTCCCAGTTCGCCGGCGCTTACCGTTCCCCTGTCATCGTAGAAAAATTTCCTTATCGCTCCTTTCGAGAGCGTGGTATTCACGTAATTAATGCCTGTGGTGCTGAAGGTCTGAATGCCTGGTTTGCTTAAAACCATGGCGTTTATATCGAGGTTGTCCACCAGCAGTATTTCGTAATAACACATGGATGATCCTACGAGAAGATTCGTTTTTATTTCTCCTGCCGAGTCCTCAATGCTCATCTGTGAAAATCCGTAAAGGGGAACATCCACAGAGACGGAAGCGGCTCCCCACGAGGTGCCGTCGTTGGCGAACAGGGTTCCGCTGGTGGTAGAAACAAAAAGAATTTCACTGCCGTCAGATTTTGACGCCGAGGCGATGGCATTATAACTCGAACCTGCGGCAAGAGCGGGAGTATTGAGGGAAACTGTCAGAGCATCGGCGGTGGGACCCTGATAAAGGGTGTTGCCTGCGATAACGTAATACTGGCTGTTGGCCCAGGCGGCTCCGTTCATGGGAATGGACGACTGAATGGCTGCTGCAACAGGGGCCTGCCCGGAAAATTTGTACCAGAGAGTATAAAGGTAGGTATCATCCCGCGTGATGATAAACAGGACGGGAACAGGCGCATCGGCCAGGGAGACAATACCCGCAGACAGGTATCCCGACATTTCGGGGACTAGGATCCAGGTATTATCCGCTGCCAGAGTATAAAGCGCCGAAGCGGTTCCATCCACGCTGTACCAGCAGCCGTATACGGTGCCGTCGAACAGTGCAAGTTCGGTACACAGCTGGCCGGCTGCCGGCGGCGCTATTTCAATCCAGTCTACGCCGTCCGTGGCCCGCGTAAGAACGGCGCCGGAGGCTATATAGTACGAGTTATTCCATTTGACCATGCTTCCGATGGTAAGGTTGTTGGCAAGGCTCGAATCCTGTACTTCGGATTCAACTTCAAGACTGTAAAACATTCCCACATCCCCCTGTTCACATGAAAAAAACAGGAGAAACAGCAAGACAATCAGACTTACGTATTTTTTCATCATAGTATCCTATAGGTAAATTATCAAAAATGATACAGGGCGGATAAGGTGGTTTCAAGAAAATTTCCCAACCGCGTATCATCTTTCAGGGGGTCATTGAGATAAATCTGGGGAACCCACCAGTAAATTACCCGCAGTCCCAGCGACCATTCGGAATTTATATT
>SPDA01000331.1 GCA_004525155.1 Spirochaetales bacterium | reverse complement strand
GGTGTCCTTTACCTCCTCCCTGCTGTAGAAGGAGACACTCCCTACAAGCCGGTAGGGTATGTGATTTCTGCTGAAACAGTGCTCGAACTCCCGGGACTGGGCATTTACCCGGTAGAGAATGGCGGTGCCGCCTCGGTTTCCGCCTGCGAGAAGTT
This sequence comes from Spirochaetales bacterium, assembly GCA_004525155.1. Taxonomy (GTDB): domain Bacteria; phylum Spirochaetota; class Spirochaetia; order SPDA01; family SPDA01; genus SPDA01. Next base: position 3,699 of record SPDA01000331.1, on the reverse strand, counting down.
CCGCGCAGAAGGCAGCTTCCTCCCTGTGGTCCCGGAGGTACACAAGCACGGGTTTTATTCCGCCGGTTTTGCCTGTCCAGAGAGTTTTACCCAGGCGGCCCCTGTTGTTGCTTACAACCCCGGAAGCCAGGGACAGTATGGGGGGCGTGGAGCGGTAATTCTCCTCGAGCCTGATTATGTCCGTATCCGGGAAATGACGCGAAAAACCGATGATGTTTTTCACCTCAGCTCCGCGGAACCGGTAAATGGACTGATCATCATCCCCCACCACGCAGAGATAGGTTCCTGTATCGAAAAGCTGTTTCAGCAGTTCAAACTGGGCCACGTTCGAGTCCTGGAATTCATCCACAAGTACAACGGAAAAACGCTGGCATATCCTTTTCCGCACGGCCGCCTCGTTCCGGAGGAGTTTCAGCGCTCCGAAAATGAGATCGCCGAAGTCCGCGTTACCCGTACCGCTAAGCCTGTCCTGGTACTGTCTGTAGAGGGCGGGGAATTCGGGGTCCGGTGTTATGGCGGAGAGATCATCCTCCGGAGACAGGGCGTAGTCCTTTGCCCTGCTGATGAGAAAGGAGAGCCGCTTGAACCTGGCGTTTGCGGATCTGGCGCCCCCCGTTTCCAGGCCGCCGCCTTTTCGGCCGGCCCCTTCGGTCATGGCCTTGAGCAGCGCCACGCTGTCATCCTCATCATAAATGACGAAACTCCTGTCAAGTCCGGCGGTCTTTGCGTTTCTTCGAAGGAGCCAGGCGCCGAAGGAATGAAAGGTGCGGATCAGTACCGCCGAAGCCCCGGGCGCCAGGGCCGCGGCCCGCTGACGCATCTCCTCGGCCGCCTTGTTGGTAAACGTGACGGCAAGAATGCTCTCCGGTTCCGCCCGCTTTTCTGCGATAAGATGGGCTATTTTGGTGGTTATTACCCGGGTTTTGCCGGATCCCGCGCCGGCGAGAATCAGGAGGGGATGTTTCGGCCCTCCATCAGTGCCGTGCGTGACCGCCTTAAGCTGCATATCGTTTAAACCTTTCAGATATTCCGGTAACCCTGACACGGAAAAAGTATACACAACCGGGTAGAAATAATATAGTACAAAATGGAGGACGTTATGCAGTACAGAAAATTAGGAAAAACCGGTTTTGAGATTTCCGAAATATCCCTGGGAACCTGGCAGGTAGGCGGGAAATGGGGTTCCGCGTTTGACGACAAGAATGCTGAAGCGATTATCGAAAAAGCCATAGAAGGCGGCGTCAATTTCATCGATACGGCGGATGTGTACTCCGACGGATTGAGCGAGGCGGCAGTGGCGCGGGTCGTGAAACGCCATCAGGGCAGGATTTACGTCGCCTCTAAATGCGGCAGAAAAATATCCCCCCATACAAACGCGGGGTATACTCCCCAGGTTTTGCGGAGTTTCGTGGAAATATCCCTGCGGAACATGAAACTGGACACCCTGGATCTTATCCAGCTGCACTGTCCGCCCTGGGAGGCCCTGTATCGTCCGGAAATTTTCGAACTCTTCGATAAACTTAAATCCGAGGGCAAGATACGGAACCTCGGCGTGAGCGTGGAAAAAGTGGAGGAAGGGCTTAAAGCCATTACCTATCCCAACGTAACGACCATACAGATAATTTTCAACATGTTCCGCCAGCGGCCGTCGGACCTGTTTTTCGCGGAAGCTAAAAAAGCGGATGTGGGCATAATTGTCCGCGTTCCCCTGGCCAGCGGGCTGCTTACAGGCACCTATTCGAAGCAGACAAACTTCGGTCCCCAGGACCACAGAACCTTCAACCGCCAGGGAGCGGCCTTTGACAAGGGCGAAACCTTCGCCGGCATTGATTACGAAACCGGCCTCGCTGCCGTTGAGGAGCTTAAAAAACTGTTTCCCGGCGTTTCGAACCTGGCGCCCTATGCGCTCAAATGGATTCTGTCCTTTCCCGAAGTGAGCTGCATCATACCGGGCGCATCCAGGCCGGAACAGGTGGATTCAAATTCCGAAAGCTTATCCCTGCCCGCGCTTACAGCGGAACAGATTGCGGGCATCCGCAGGATCTACGAGGAACGCATCAAGCCGAAAGTTCACTGGCTCTGGTAGGACCCCGGCCGGCGGCATTGGCAATGGGAGTAATCTTACGGATGACCATTTCGGAACTGAACCAGAGGATGCCTATGCCGGCTGCAAGTCCCGGAAGCATGGCGGGGAGACTGCCGGTAAGAAGTGGATTCAGAAAATTAAACATTCCACACCTCCTGTCATGACGCGTACTATATTTTTTCGGCATATTACAGCAGAATAACGCTAATGCGCCATGGAAGCTTTTAAAAAATCGCCCCGGGCGCGGGGAGGCCGTGAATGTCCTTTTACGAAAGATTGTCCCGATATTATGACGATGTATTTCCCTTCAGCACGGATGTGTTCGCAATGCTTACGGCGAGTTTTCCCGCAGGCGCCTCGGTCCTCGACATTGCCTGCGGCACCGGAACCTACAGTATTCCCCTGGCGGAAGCCGGATACGCTGTAACGGCTTTTGACTCGGACCCGGTGATGGTGGAAAAAGCGCGGCAAAAAGCGGGACAGCCCGCGGGCGGATTGAATTTTTACGTAAGCACCATGGAAGACATGCCGGACCTGCCAGGAAAGCCCTTTGACGGTATCTTCTGCATAGGGAATTCCCTGGTGCATCTGCCGGATACCGAAGCGGTGGCAGCCTTTCTCGGACATTCCCGCCGGCTTCTCAAACCCGGAGGAACAGCGGTTATCCAGATAATAAACTACGACAGGATCATAACGAAAAACCTGACCGGCCTCCCTTCCCTTACAGCTCCCGGCGTTGTTTTCGAAAGAAATTACCGGCTGAGCGGAGATTCAAGTACTGTAATGTTCCACACCCGGCTTGTCATCACCAGGAAGGAGAAACCCGAAATCCTGGAGCAGGAGATACCTCTCCTTGCACTGCGCACTGCCGAACTTACCGGCATGCTAGAGGAAGCGGGTTTCCGTGACATGAACCTCTTCGGGTCTTTCAGCGGAAGTACTTTCGACAGGGAAAACTCCATGCCTTTCATTGTCCGCGCAAAGGCTTGATTTCGCCGGTTTTTTGCAGTCTTTTCACCCCTCCTCCTTGCCCACCGGCCCAGCCTCCGGTATACTACCAATCGTAATATGAAATCAAAAAGCACCTTATTTTACTACATAGTAATATTTTCGATTCAATCCGCCGCCCTCATCGCTACAACGCTCATAAGCTTACGGGCCATCAGGAATTCCATATACAGCGAAACGACAAGTCAGCTTATAACCACAGCCCGCCTGGCAGCCAACAGTTTTCGCTACTCATCGATGGAGGAATCCGATATACAGGCCTTCGTCTCCGCGGCGGTGGAAGGTACCAGCCTGAGGATGACGGTTGTTTTTCCCGACGGCAGAGTCGCGGGCGATTCGCACTTCGAAAAAGATCTCATGGAAAACCACGGCGGCAGACCGGAAATAATATCGGGCCTTTCAGGCGGAGAAGGTGCAGCCCTCCGTTACAGCGATACCCTGAAGCAGTTCATGGCGTATGCGGCCGTACCTGCGGAAGGGAAAAACGGGTACAGGGCGGTCTTGAGGGTTTCACTTCCCCTGGAAGAAATAAAAAAGATTTTCACCGCTGTGCTCACAAGAATAACGGCCGCGGGCGCGGTCATGCTGGTATTCGCCCTCCTCGG
>SPDA01000542.1 GCA_004525155.1 Spirochaetales bacterium | reverse complement strand
TTCTCCGGGAAACGTGCTCGCCTTCACCATCTCTCCCCTGACAGGCGCGGCGCTGAGCGGTGCTTCCAGACACTGTGTCACTTCGAAATCTCCTCTCACCGGCACCATCGCAAGCAGCGAAGCCGGCGGCTTCTGGGGTCCGGAGCTCAAGTTCGCGGGTTTTGACGGAATAATAATAAAGGGAAAATCCCCGAAACCAGTGTACCTGTGGATAAAGGACGGTGTCTGTGAAATCCGGAACGCCGAACACATCTGGGGAAAGGTAACGGGCGACGCCCAGGACACTATCCGGGAAGAACTGGCGGACAGCAGGACAAGAGTGGCTCTTATCGGGCCTTCCGGGGAAAAAACAGTCAGTTTTGCCTGTATCACGAACGAACTCAAGCATTTCAACGGCAGAAACGGCCTCGGTGCCGTTATGGGTTCAAAGAACCTCAAGGCAATTGCGGTACGCGGTACAGGCAAGCCCGAGTTTGCAGACCCGGATTTTATCAAGGGCCTTGCAAAGCAGGCTGCGGAAGTGATGGCCAGGGGTGATTTCTTTACGGACTTCAAACGAAGCGGTACCACCCTTAATGTGGAGTGGAACACCGCTACCGGCGGTCTGCCCACCCGCAACTGGACCATGGGGAGCTTTCCCGAGCAGGACAAACTCCTGGGTGAACGGTACGCGGCCGACATGATGGACGGCCCCGGGACCTGCTGGGCCTGTGCGCAGGCATGCAAGCGGGATATAAAGCACGGTATAACCGACCCTGTCGAAATTGACCCCAGGTACGGCGGTCCTGAGTACGAAACCATAGGCATGTGCGGGTCGAACCTGCTCATCCACGATTTCAATACTATCGCAGCAATAAACCAGACTGCCAGTAAATACTGCGTGGATACTATATCACTGGGCGGCGTAATCGGTTTCGCCATGGAATGTTTTGAAAAAGGCATTATCGATTCGAAAAAACTGGACGGGCTTGAACTTTCCTTCGGAAACGGAAAAGCCGCGATGGCCCTGGCTGAAAAAATCGTCAAGCGGGAAGGAGTGGGCGATCTTCTCGCGAAGGGGACCCGGGCGGCTGCGGCGGCCTTCGGACCTGCGGCGGAACGGATAGCGGTGCACGTCAAGGGAAAGGAATTCCCGGCCCACATGGCCCAAACCAAGGGGAGTCTCGGTCTCGCCTACGCCCTCAATTGTTTTGGGCCGGACCACGTGTCCAGCGAACATGACGGGGCCATCGCCTCAGATCCGGTAGGCGAGCGCCTGCAGGGCTTCGGGTTCTACGATACCACTGACCCCACGGTCATCAATTTCGAAAAGGCGAAACTGCTCGCGTATTCGCAGCGGTATGTGAGCGGCATCGACTCGGTCAGTACCTGCAACTTCATATTCAATACCTGGTCCATGTTCGGGTTCGGGGATCTCATGGATTTTATCCGCGCCGCAACGGGCTGGGAATACACTCTGTTTGAGTTCATGCTTCTGGGTGAGCGCAGGCTGAACATGATGCGCGCTTTCAATACCCGGGAGGGTTTCCGTGCGAAAGACGATGATCTTCCGGAAAAACTGTTTTCCGATCCCCTTCAGGACAAGGGGCCTGCCGGCGGGAGGAAAATAAACAGGGATGATTTCAACAAGGCAAAAGAAGCCTATTACGTCATAAACGGGTGGGACCCCGCGACGGGCATACCCGGGGAATACAAGCTCCGGGAACTCGGCCTCGACTGGGCCTTAGGCATGGTGCGTTAAGGTAACGGAAGATTTCGAAAGATATCCGGCGCTTGTCAATAGCAGCGGGTAACAAGACAAACCGGCGACAGGATTTCCTCTGTTCTTACATGGGAAAGCCCGCCGGTTTTGTCGTTTATGGCGAAGGTCGCGACCGTGTCCGTGTCCTGGTTCGCGGCCAAAAGAAATCTGCCGTCCTCCGAAACAAGGAAATTCCTCGGCGTTCTGCCCCTGGTGGGCTCATGACCCGCGGCTGTAAGGCTGCCATCCGTCCGGTTTACGGTAAATACCGCGATGCTGTCATGGCCGCGGTTGGATACGTATAAAAATCCGCCGGAGGGGTGAATGTGGATATCTGCACTGGTACTGAAAACCTCTGTCCCGGCGGGAAGGGCGCTTATTACCTGGACGGCCTTGAATGAAAAGTCCTCCCGGTTATATGTAAGGACAGTGACCGTTGAATCCAGTTCATTGGACACATAGGCGTGCCGCAGGTCCGGGTGAAAAGCAAGGTGCCGCGGTCCGGCTCCCGGCCTCGAGGGGAACCTTTCCGGTTCCGGCTTCAGCGCGAGACGCCCGCGGTCAATCTCATAGACGAGAAGCGCATCGAGACCCAGGTCGGGCACGATGACCCGGTTATCTTCAGGATTAAAATTCGCGGAATGAGGGTGCGGCCCTTCCTGACGGCCGGGATTGACGCTGCTGCCCCGGTGCTGGATAACCGATTTTTCCGTCCCCAAGGAACCGTCACTGTTCAATTCAAACAGGGCAATGGAACCGGACCCGTAATTCGCAAGGGCCAGGACATCCCCCTTTTTACCGATGGAAACATGACAGGGACCGCTGCCGAAACTTTGCCTCATGTTTAAAAGCCTCAGGCTGCCGTTGACAGGATTGACAGCGAAGGC
>SPDA01000585.1 GCA_004525155.1 Spirochaetales bacterium | reverse complement strand
TACGGACGTAAAAGGCTTTTCAACCATTTCCGAAGCTCTCGATCCTTCGGACCTTGTCAAGCTGCTTAACCGGTACCTGACTACCATGAGCGATATAATCCTTGCCCAGAAAGGGACCATCGACAAGTACGAAGGGGATGCGATTATCGCTTTTTTCGGCGCTCCCCTGGAACTTCCGGACCACACCGCCCGTGCCTGCCAGTCGGCCATTTTCATGAAACGAGCGGAAAGGGAGCTGAACAAGGTTCTTATGGAGGAACAGGCAACGCCCACGCCTCTCATGACGCGTATCGGCATTAACACCGGAGAGATGGTAGTTGGAAATATGGGCACCGCCCAGAAAATGGATTACACCATCATGGGCAACGCGGTAAACCTTGCGGCCCGTCTCGAAGGTGTGAACAAACAGTACGGCACCTGGCTTTTGATAAGCGAAGCCGTCTACGATAACGGCGGAAAGGATTTCGTGACGCGCAGGCTTGACCGGGTCCGGGTTGTGGGAATTCACCAGCCTGTCCGGCTGTACGAACTGTACGAAACACCCGGGCAGGTTTCTTCCGAGGAAAAGGAGATGATTGACTCCTTTCACAAGGGTCAGGAATTGTTCGAAGCCAAGGACTGGAGCGGGGCCGAGCGCTTTTTCGAAAAGGCCTTGACTTTAGTGCCCGATGACGGTCCCAGCACAACATTTCTGAAACGCTGCCAGGAATACAAACTCAAAGCCCCGCCGGAGGGCTGGGACGGTGTATTCAACCTGACCAGCAAGTAATTTAAATTGAAAGGTAGACTCATGCAGACAGCTTCATTACTTGGTATCGACATCGGCAGTTCTTCTATTAAAGTTTCTCTGCTCAATGCGGAAACGGGGAGACCAGTGGCCTCCGCCGTATTTCCTGAAACTGAAATGGCAATCATCGCCAGGAAGGCGGGCTGGGCTGAACAGAACCCGGAAACATGGTGGGCTCATATGAAGCATGCGGTGCGGTATATCGGCTCCAAAGCGCCCGAGCTTCTGGCTAACCTAAAAGGCATCGGGATTTCCTACCAGATGCACGGCCTCGTTACCCTGGACCGGGAGGGGAACCTGGTTCGGGACGCAATTATCTGGTGCGACAGCAGGGCAGTCCCCTACGGGGAGGAAGCCTTCCGCAAGCTGGGGAGCGAAACCTGTTTGAGCCGGGTTCTCAATTCTCCCGGGAATTTCACGGCGGCGAAACTCGCCTGGGTAAAGGACAAGGAGCCGGAATCGTATAAAAAAATCGCAAAGATAATGCTCCCCGGAGATTACATAGCCTACAGGCTTACGGGAGAGATAAACACCACCCCCTCCGGGCTTTCGGAAGGCATCCTCTATGATGCCGGGGAGGATAAACCGGCGGGCTTTATCCTGGATCATTTCGGATTTCCCGCGAGTATGCTACCCCGGCTTGTCCCGTCGTTCTCCATCCAGGGCCGTGTACATAGAAAGGCAGCCGAAGATTTGGGTGTTCCGGAGGGTGTGCCCGTGGCTTACCGGGCCGGCGACCAGCCGAACAATGCCTTTTCCCTGAACGTGCTCAACCCCGGGGAAGCGGCCGCCACAGCCGGGACTTCCGGTGTGGTGTACGGCATTACGGACAAGCCCCTTTACGACGATGCCTCCAGGGTGAACACCTTCGTGCATGTCAATCATGAGCCGGAACGGAAACGGTTCGGCGTTCTGCTCTGTCTGAACGGAACGGGAATCCTCAACCGCTGGCTTAAAGAAATGCTGGGCAATGACGGTAAACCCTACGATTATCCTTACATGAACAGGCTTGCCGAAACGGTTCCTGCCGGCGCCGAGGGTCTTATGGTATTTCCTTACGGTAACGGCGCGGAACGGACGCTGTCCAATGCGGATCCCGGCGCTGGAATTTTACGGCTGAACTTCAATATACACGGTCAGGCCCACCTTTTCCGCGCGGGGCAGGAGGGAATCGTATTCGCCCTTGCCTATGGCCTGGAAATCATGGAAAAAATGGGCATGGGAATAAAAAGGGTGAAGGCAGGCTACGCCAATATGTTTTTAAGCCCTCTGTTCAGGCGTGTGTTTGCTGCCGTAACCGGCGCATCCATCGAGCTGTACAATACCGACGGAGCCCAGGGCGCGGCCAGGGGAGCGGGAATAGGCATAGGATTTTATAAAGATACAGCCCAGGCCTTCGAGGGTCTTGAAAGGAAGGAAGCGGTGGAACCGGACCGAGAGTTGGCGGAAGAATATAAAAAACCCTATGCCGACTGGAAAAAAGAACTCTCCCGGCTCGTTCCCGCCTAATAGGAAAGCACGATCTCTTCTTTTTCTGTTTTATTTCTAAGTTTTATAAAGAGGGTCCTGGTATCTTCCCGGTAGAACCAGCCCGAGGCGTAATCCTGAAAATACCTGTCTTCGCGCCAGGG
>SPDA01000353.1 GCA_004525155.1 Spirochaetales bacterium | reverse complement strand
TCGTTCTTATACCTCTGTGCGCGCTGTGCGTTATATTCGCCCGGCCCCTCATGAAGTATGTACTCGTGGACTTCAGCGATCCCCGGCTTACGCAGATGTCCATCCAGCTTTTCAGGTGGTTCATCAATTATCTGCTTCTAATCAGCATAAGCGCCGTACTCATGGGGGTACTCAATTCCCACTATTCCTTCTTCATCCCCGCGGTGACACCCATCCTTTTTTCCCTGGCCGTCATCGGCTCCGTGCTGTTTTTTTATCCTTCCATCGGTATTTATTCCATGGCTCTCGGCGTTCTCGCCGGCGGATTGCTGCAGATACTCTTTCAGGTGCCGTCGTACATTAAGCATGGTTTTGATTTCAGGCTGGATTTTTCTTTCCGTAAGAACGAGGACTTCAAAAGAATAATACGGCTCTGGCTGCCGGTTGTCGCAACGGCCTCCATTTTTGCCATAAACGAACAGCTGGCCGTTCGTTTCGCCACGGGACTGGAAGAGGGTTCCTCCTCCTCCCTGCAGTACGCTCTCGTATTTTTCCAGCTTCCCTTCGGCATTTTTTCCACATCCATCATCACGGTACTTTTCCCGAGGATGAGCCGCCAGGCTGCAGCCGAAGATGTTCAGGGTTTACGCGAAAGCGTACAGTACGGTCTCAGGTTTCTCATCATTTTCCTCATTCCGTCAACCGTAATTTTCTGTCTATTGAGCAGGGAAATCATATCGGTTACCATGCACCGCGGTAATTTCACCCTCGAGGACACATTGAAAACAGCGAGGGTCCTGGTGTATTATTCGATTGGACTCTTAAGCATAGGCGTCTTTACCTTTCTCCAGCGCTTCTTTTACGCCAACAACAATTTCAAGGTCCCTTTCATTGCAGCGTTCATCGTCTGCGTCATTGATGTGAGCCTGTCTCTCTGGCTCAAGGAGACATTTCTTCGGGTCCTGGGCCTTGCGCTTGCCAATACGGTTTCTTTTACCTTGGGCTCGGCTTTCATGCTGATAATGACGCGGCACCGGCTTAAACGAATGCATGGGAGAAGGATCGGTCTCACCACGCTCAAGGTAACCGCCGCCATGGTTCCGGCGGCAGGTTTCATACTTGTTTTTCTTAAAATTACCGGAGCCTGGTGGATGAGTGGAAGCGCCATGAAAAACTTTCTCTATCTCTGCGTGTCCGGTTTCGGGAGCGTCATCATAATTTTTATCATTTATTATGTGTTAAAAGTCGAAATGATTTACGATATACTCAATAAGCGGTTGAAAAAACAATGAAAGCAAGTCTGTCGCTCCTTGCCGGAATATTTCTGCTGGTCTCGATGAGAGCCTTTCCCCAGGAGGGAGCCGGTAAGGATGTTTCCATCAGGCAGGAAAGGGCGGCTGTCCTGAAATTCGGCATCGACACGGAAGTCGTCGAAGTGCTCAAAAAACTTCTGGAGGAAAAAGATACAACCCTTAAAGATGATGCCCTACGGATTTTTTCCGGTTCCGTCAATACGGACGTAAAGGAAGCCTGTCTTAAATATTTTACCGAACTTGAGCTTCCGGACGCGGAGGAGCAGTCCCTGGTCCTGCTCGAGAATTACGACGGCACACCCGAAAAACTAATTCTCGCCGCAATCAGGTATACGGAGGCCCTTAAATTCGAAAAGGGTATGGATCTGCTTCTGCCGATTATCGGCGAAGAATCCGTTGCCCTTACACCTTCGGCCATAAAAGCCTTGGGCGGGTCCCGGAACCCGGAACATCAGGATTTCCTGCTTGCAAAATTGCAGGACGAGGACTTTAACGGCAGTTTCAGGCCGGAAATCATACTGGCCCTCGGAGAAATGAAGTCCGGGAAGGCCCTCGATACCCTTCTCGAAATAGCGGCGGATACGGACAGAGACGCGACCCTTCGCAGGTACGCCTGTGATTCCCTGGGAAAGATAGGCGACGGCAGGGCGCTTGATACACTCATCCGTGTTTATCAGGATCCGGATCCTCTTACGCGGCTTTATGCCCTTTCCGCAATCAGCCGTTTCGGCAGCGAGAGAACGAGGCAGATGCTCATCGAAGCCTTGAAAGACTCGTTCTGGCGTATACGCATAACCGCCGCGGAGGGACTGGGAAAACTGAATGCTGCGGAAGCCGTTGAAATACTTTCGTACAAGGCGGAAAAAGATCCGGAACAGAAGGTTAAAGAAGCGGCCGTTACGGCCCTCGGCAGCATAAGCAGTCCTGAAAGTCTCCAATACCTTCTTAGCCTCGTACAGGACAAGGAAAAACCGGTCGTTCTCCGCTTTACGGCGGCAAAAGTTCTCGTCGAAAAAAACCTGAGGGGTTCCCTTGCCGCTCTGCTTGTGCTTCTGGATCAGGAATGGAGTAAAAAGGACTCGAAACTTCTCGATTCCGTCTGCAAGGAACTTTCCGGAGCGAAGGACCCGGCGCTGCACGATCTATTTGCCCGGTTTCTCGACCATGGTTCCATGACCATCCAGATTTACGGGGTTCTCGGCATCCAGCGAAACGGTTTCAGGGATTTGACGGAAGTGCTGGAAAAGAAAAAAGAAACGGCCCAGTCCACCGTCGGAAAATATATAACAGCGGCGCTGGAAACCCTCAAGACTTTTTAGTGGAAGGACAAGGGCCAGTCTTCCGGCAGGCCCGGTTCGTCCGTCAGATGAAGAATGCGGTTTATTTTTTCCAGGGGGGATACGTACTCAACAAAACGGATCGAGAATTCTTTTCCGGTTTCCGTTGAAACGGAAATGGGCAGGTCGAGGCAGTTGACAAGCGGTTCCTTTATCTGCGGGAAGAATCCCGTTTTGAGGGGAGTGAAAATATAGCTTTCTCCGTCAAAGGTTATTTTCGCAATATGGTTGGGAATGTGATATAAAAATATGAAATAGGAAGAGCCCGCTCCTCCCAGAGTTTTGAAGGAGCCTTCCTCCAGAGTATGGACGTTGCGCATCCCGATTTTGGTATTCTGGCTGTCGACCTTCATTTCTATGGGGCGCCTCAGTTCGTGGCTGCGGTATTTTCTGTAAACATCGTAAATCGTTTTGACCGGTTCTCCCGGCCGCCAGGCAAGAGCCTCGAAGGTTTTTCTCAAGAATTTGACAAGGAAAAATAGGCCGGCCAGAAACGCAAGCCCTGCAGTCACTAACAGCGCGATGATCAGGGCCTTTCCGTAATTATAGCGAAAAGCGGAAGTGAGGGAAAAGGACAATTCCCCGGAAGCCTTGAGGTTCTGCAATTCCTCGGGAAACTGCAGTTCAACCTGCAGTACATGATCACCGGCCTCCATATCTGCCGGAATCTCCACGGAAAGGTAAACATCCTTTGTGTTTTCAGGATCGATTCTGGCTGATACCTTGCCCGCAAGTATGTTGTTCTGTTCCCATATGACGCCTGATACGCTGAAAATAATGAAACTGTCCCTGTAATTTGTAACAGTCAGCGGGAATCTGAAACGGTACCCGACCTTTCCCAGATTGGAGGGAAACTGAATACGCGGTGTTCCGAAGGCTTTATTGGTTATAGTATCGAGAGAGTCCTGATTGTAATCGGTTACGGGTATCGAATTGTCATCGGGCAGGAAAGGATAAATGCTGATTTTCGGACCTGATTCCTGCGAAGTCTGCAGGTTGTCCTGTCCGGCGGGCGCACCTCCGGCCGT
>SPDA01000211.1 GCA_004525155.1 Spirochaetales bacterium | reverse complement strand
TACCTGGTCCTCGTCATGCGTGAATTCTTTAACGGCGTCAATAATCTGCGGGAAATCCGTATGAATATGGATACCGCGCCCAGTCTTGAAAATTGAATCATTTACCTGTAGTATGGGTGACCGAAAATGAAGTCCCGCGCGGACTGACTATTTATATTATCTTGGCCTAGGAGAACCATTTGAATAAATTATTTTCTTTTTTTAAATCTGTAAAACTTGCGATTGTATTGATAAGCATCATTACGGCGACATCGATTCTGGCAACGCTCGTCCCGCAGAACAAGGACATGGCGTTTTACTATCACACCTATTCGCCGTTTTTTAACTGGCTCATTATCAACACCAGGTTTTACAAATTTTTTACTTCCATTCTCTTTTTTATTCCCGCAGGCCTGTTTTTTATAAACCTTTCTACATGCACCGTTGACAGGCTCGTCAGGCAGCTGAAAAAGAAAGGTAAAAAAAAGTTCGGTCCGGATATTCTGCATGTGGGCCTTCTCGTACTGCTGATTGGCGCCGTTTTCACTTTTGCCGGAAAACGGGAAGGATATATGACCCTTGCCAGTGGGGACAAGATGGGGCTTCCCGGCGGTTACCTCCTGACGCTCAAATCCTTTACCTTCCTGACCTATGAGAATGGTTCGCCGAAGGACTGGATCTCCACTGTGGACGTGGAAAAGGAAGGCAAAAAATTATCGATGCTTTTCCCATAGAGGTAAACAGGCCGCTTAAGGTCGGCAGGATCAGTATCTATCAGAATTCCTATTCCACGGTTCAGAGAGTGACCGTTTCATCTTCCGACGGGGAAGTGTATGAATTGAACACCGGCGAAAGCCTCCGGGTCGGCGATTTCGTCTACCTCTATGCCGGCAATGAAGGGGAGGACGTGGCCTCGGCTGTTTTCGAAAAGTGGGAAGGGCAGGAAAGGCGGGATATCCTCAGGCTGAAGGCCGGCAGCCGCCTGGAGAATTATACACTTAAGGAGATCAGTTCGAAGGAAGCCACCGGTCTGCAGGCAGTGGTAGACCCCGGCTTTGCGCCCGTAATGGCAGGTTTGATTATCCTGGCCCTGGGGCTTTTTCTTACGTATTATCAAAAATTAAGGGAGAAGGAATCATGATGTCAACCATTGCTTTTGTTCTGCTCATCATATCGGCAGTCATCCAGGTTGTATTTGTACTAATGAAGAATGAAGGGAAGGATAAATTTTCGCATTTTATTATCCTTGCCGCAGCCTTGCTGCTGTTTGCCGTTACCATCACCAGGAGTGTGCAAATCCGGTTTGTAGCGGTAACCAATACCTTTGAAAGTCTCGTATTTTTCGCCGGGGTCATATCGCTCGTGCTTTTTCTGTACAAAATCCAGAAAAAAATCAGGTTAAGCCATGCTATCGTTTTCGGCGGCCTTATAATTGCCATTGCCATGCTCGCCATTGCCTCCTCCCCCATCGCGCCGAAGGACATTCAGCCTCCCGTCCCGGCCCTGCAGTCCTACTGGCTGGTACTGCACGTAACCTGCGCCTTCATCGGGGAATCGTTTTTTGTGCTTTCCTTTATTTCATCGATTATCTTTCTGGCTACCAAGGACGAGGAGAAGCGGAAGAATAACGACAGAATTTCCTACAGGGCCGTTGCCATAGGCTACCCCATTTTTACAGTCGGCGCCCTTGTTTTCGGCGCAATCTGGGCCAAATACGCCTGGGGCCGGTACTGGAGCTGGGACCCGAAGGAAACCTGGGCGCTCATTACCTGGCTTGTCTACACCCTTTTCCTGCACTCACGGTTCATCAAGAAAATGCGCGGCAAAGGCTCGGCAATCCTCTCTATAATCGGGTTTGTCTTTACGGTTTTCACTTTTTTCGGGGTTAATTTCCTGCTTGCCGGTCTGCACAGCTACGCATAAAAAGATACACTTACGTTAAATAAAAAAGGAGCAGGAGGTAAACCTCGCTGCTCCTTTTTTTTGTCGTTTTACAATGTCATTTAGGACGCTTGGAATCGTCGTATTTCGAGTCAACGGCCTTAATGGAGTCCATGAGCACCTGAACTGTGTACTTGGTATTGTGAATACCAAGGCTCCGGTCTTCGAGGAGCATCAGGTAGTTGTTGAAGGCTCCGACTACATCGGCACTTCTGACCGTTGTGTCTTTGGTTGCGTTCCAGGAACCGTCCTTGTTGTAGATGGGGAGGGCCATGGTCTGGAAAACACCCGTGCCAGCGTCGTTCTTGAACCTGTCGAGCAGGCCTTTAACTTCCGCCTGGACAACTTCGACTTTGCCGTCGCCGTCCCAGTCTTCTTTCTTAATGTTGAAGTACTCACCTTCCTGCTTCATGTCTGTGTGACAGGAGGTACAGGCTGACAGGTTCAGAACTTCCGAACCGTGCACTTCGCCGCCTAAGGAGAAGCTGTGTCCGCCGATCCAGGGCATCATTCCGTACCGTGCTTCGGGCAGTGCCATATGGCAGGTTACGCAGGCATCGCCGACAACCGAAGTGTGGGCCGAGCTGCCGTAGGAGTTCTTACCAAACTGATACGCGTTTTTCCCGAGGAACACGTCTGCTTCAGGTCCGTGGTGTCCCAGGCCGCGGGCGCCGAGCTTGTCAGCCGGTGTGGCTTTCAGGTCCTGGAGTTTCCCGCGTGCGGTATGGCAGTTGGCACATAGGTTTCCCAGGCCCTTGTCAAACACGTCGCCGCTTGAAAGTTTGACGGGTTTCGCTGAGAGCAGGGAGAAATCACCCCGAGCATGGGGATCGTGGCAGGTGAAACACCCTTGCTGCGAAGGATATTCGATGTACTCCGAAGTGACTTTGCCGGTCCGGATGTACTCGTTGAAGCCTTCGTTGGTGTGACACTGCTGACACCCGCCGCCGTTGGCATACCAGGAATTCCGGGCACCTTCTTTTTCAAAGCCAAGGTTGTGCCCCGAAAATTCGTAGCTCAACTTTGCCCCCGGGACCGGGTATTTTGGTGTGGCGCTGTGGCACGGCCCGCAGGTTTCGGCTGCCGCTTGTGCAAAATCGACACCTTTCTGGTTCGTTTTGATGAGCTGCAGTACCTGCTGTTCGTTCAGACCGGATCCGGCTTGCTGCCCTGCTCCTGCCCTGAACTCTTGTACCCCCGCCGCGAACAGACCCGCTGCGGGTAAGATGAGTATTCCTGTTAACAATAACAGGACTCCCACCTTCTTTAATGTTGTTTTTTTCACAAAAACCCCCTAATGTTGGATTATGAGAATATAACTCAGGAAAATATTATATCATAATTATTTTAAAGTGGTCAAAACTTTTTCTTAAATTCGGGTGCGAATTCATCATTTTGTAGAGAAAAATGGATAGACAATATTGCTGCCGCTTAATATGGAGGATCAGATTACGGCTTTTAGGCTGTCATAATCCGCGGCAATCGTTATTTTGATGTCCTGCAGTGAATGCGCAGCGGACACAAAGCCGGTTTCAAACTGGGAAGGGGCCATATAGATGCCTCTTGTAAGCATCTGTGCAAAATAACGGGAGAAAAGTTTTGTATCCGCCGACATGGCGTCCCTGTAAAATTCAACGTTTCTGCCGGTAAAGAACCTGCAGAACATCGAACCTGCCCTGTTTTGGGCAAAACTTACGCCCAGTTTTGACTGGTTTTCCTTAAAACCCCGCTCCAGAGCCTGTCCCTTTTCCTCCAGCGCAGGATAGGGGTTTTCGTCGCGCAGAATTTGGACCGTTCTGTACCCGGCCTGCATGGCCACCGGGTTTCCCGCCAGGGTGCCCGCCTGGTATACCGGGCCTTCCGGAGCGAGATGCTCCATTATCCGCCTGGCGCCGCCGAAAGCGCCTACCGGGAAACCGCCGCCTATTATCTTGCCCAGGCAGGTCAGGTCCGGGCGGATGCCGTACACCTGCTGAGCCCCGCCTAAGGCAAGCCGGAACCCGGTTATCACCTCGTCGAAGATTAGGAGGGTGTTCTCCGTTTCCGTGAGCTCCCGCAGTCCTTTCAAAAACCCTTCCTGCGGCAGGATGAGTCCCGCATTGCCCATTACCGGTTCGATAATAACCGCGGCAATTTCATCCTTGTTGGCGAGCAGAAGTTCCTTAACCGAGTCAAGATTGTTGTATTCGGCTATAAGAGTATCCGCGGCCGTACCCCGGGTAATGCCGGGGCTTCCCGGAAGGCCGAGAGTCAGCACGCCGGAACCCGCCTTTATCAGGAAGGAATCCCCGTGGCCGTGGTAGCAGCCTTCGAATTTTATTATCTTGTCCCTGCCCGTGTATCCCCGGGCCAGACGGACAGCGCTCATGGTGGCTTCGGTGCCGGAGTTGACCATCCGTATCCGTTCCATGGAAGGGTAGATTTCGGAGATTAACCTGGCAAAACGAACTTCAATTTCCGTATTGGCGCCGAAACTTGTGCCCCGGGCAATGGTTTTTTGTATGGTTTCCTGAATTCTTTTATCCGCATGGCCCAGGATGAGCGGCCCCCAGGAGCCTACGTAATCGATGTATTCGTTGCCGTCCACATCGAAAAGCCTGGAACCCTCCCCCCGATCAATATATACAGGATTAAGCCCCACCGAACTGAAGGCGCGTACCGGACTGTTTACGCCGCCGGGTATATACTTTTTTGCTTCCGCGAAATACGTTTCGGACAGACTGTTCATGTTTCCTCCCAGAAATATCTAACCCTTTCTTTTTTATACTCTTTTTCGCTGAACAGGGTTTCACGAACGGGACATTGAATGGTTTCCGCTATTTTGTCAATTACTTTTACACATTCATCCCCGATGCGGCTGTGGACCATGGCGAAGAGGGTGTAAGGCCAATCCGGGTAGGCCGGACGCTGATAGCAGTGGGATACCTCGTCGAACCCTGCCGCCAGATTTCCGGCTGTCTCAATCCTTTCTTCCGGTACTACGAAACAGGCCATCCCGTTGGCCGAGAATCCAGCCCGGCGGTGGCGCAGAACGCCTGCTATCCTCTTGAGGGCCCTGGTTTTTTTAAGATAGTTTATTTCCCCGAATAACCGGTCTTCGGTAATCCCGCAGTTTTCGGCGATTATCTTCCACGGCTCCGGAACGGCGG
>SPDA01000444.1 GCA_004525155.1 Spirochaetales bacterium | reverse complement strand
TTGTACGCCAGGGATTACGGGGTTTTCTCGAACTCTTGGACGATTTCGAAATAGTCGGGGAAGGGAAAACAGGAATAGACGCGGTAAAACTTGCCGAAACTCTCAAGCCGGATATCGTTCTTCTCGATCTGATGATGCCGGAAATGGACGGGGCCGAAGCGACCCGAAGAATACTGCTTACCGATCCGAAAATGAAGATACTCATTCTGAGCAGTTTCAGCGATGAGAGCACAATTTTTCCCGTACTTCAGGCCGGCGCCATGGGGTTTGTGCTCAAGGATATATCACCGGATGAGCTTGCGGAAGCCCTCCGGGATACCTATAAGGGGAAAACCAGGCTCCATCCCGACATTGCGGCAAAATTGATAAATAAGATAAAAAACCCCGGGACTGCCGCAAACGATGCCTTAAGCTTAAGCGGCACCCTCACCGGCCGGGAGCTGGAAGTGCTTAAGCTCATCGGCCGCGGGCTTAGCAACAAGGAGATAGCCGGGGAGATGTCCATCAGCCCCATGACGGTAAAAACGCATGTAAGCAATATTCTCGGCAAACTCAATCTGTACGATCGTACGCAGGCCGCCATATTTGCCATTAAACAGGGACTCGTAGCCGATACCTAGAAACGGATAATTCCCATCTACATCCCGGGATGTAGAATCCTCCTCATCCCATTTTCGTACATAAAATCCGCCTTCCGCCCGATTCCGTCCGGCAGCCGCTGAAGTATCATCATTATAGTTTAGAAAAACATAAGGAGAATATTTTGAAAAAACGAATAATCGTAATGGTTCTGCTGGCCGGATCCTTTCTTTTCGCGGTCAACGCCGCTGCCCAGACTGCCGAACGGACATATCACACAGTTCAAAACGGTCGCATAAAATTAGAGGCGATGCTTGTCGTTCCCGCGGGCGGCGCAGCTGCCAAGGCCGCCGTCGTGTTTGTGGGCGGATCCGGTGCCTCCAATGTCCTGGATTATGCCGCAGGGTTCACCGACAGGCTGATCGAAAGCATCTATCTTCCCAGGGATATCGCTGTATTTTATCTTAACAAGCGTGGCACCGGTAAATCTATGGGCAACTGGAAATTCGGGTCCATAGAACAGCAGGCTTACGACCTGCTTGCCGCGGTGCGGTATCTCCGGGATCTGCCGGTCATTGATGCTGACCGTGTCGGTATTGCCGGACACAGCCAGGGAGGCTGGGTGGTCCAGCTCGCAGGTAGTCTTGATCCGCGGGTAGCATTTGTCGTGTCCATGGCGGGTCCTTCGGTTATGGTCCGGGAACATGACCTCAAAAGAGTCGAAATACAGCTCCACTGCGAAGGGGTCGAGGGAGAGGAACTTAATAAGAAAGTTGAAAAACGTGACCGGGCCCACAACATAATGATCTTCGTCGGCAAATGGTTTCCATTTTTCGAGCTTCGGCTAATGTCAAACATTCTTCCATTCGACCCAGCGCCGGCTTTGAAGACCCTTACTCAGCCCGTGCTTCTCGCCTTTGCCGAGCTCGACTCGATGGTTCCCCCGGATCAGAACCTCGGACGCCTGAACGAAATTTTTCCGAACGGCCTGCCTTCAAACATGACGCAATTTACAACCCCGAAGGCGGACCACCTGTTTCACATCACCGACACCATCTGTTTCGATTACGAGGCATCCCTGGCAAAACCCTATTCCGAAGAATATCGTAGGTTTCTTGCGGCGTGGATTGACGAAAACGTAGCGGATTAAGATAAAATGCTGAAACTGCTGGTAATGGGTGCGGAGGACTTCTCCCGTAACACTCTGGCGGCGTTTCTCGATCTGCAGGAAGGGCTGTCAGTCATAGGCCGGGCGGAAAATGAATCCGGGGCTGTCAGCCTTTCCAGGGAAAAACATCCGGATATCGTGATTGCGGACATCAGTATACATAAGTACGGCGGGCTTGCATTGACGGAACAAATCCTTACACAGCCGATGCCGCCCGCCGTGATTCTTCTTATGGTTACCAGGGACAACGACTTCCGGCAGGCCGCGCTTAAAGCGGGGGCCTTCGATTGCCTGGAAAAAAGCTCCGGAATCGACAGGTTGCTGGAGGCGATACGGGCGGCAGGTTCCTTTCAGGTAATATGAAGCGTAATTCCCATGTCCCGGATAATCCGGACATATTCTTCGGGTATTTTATCGTCAGTAACAATCACGTCGAAATCCTTGAGTTCCGCGTAGTAAGCCGAACGAACCACATTAAACTTTGAAGAATCGACAAGAAGTATTTTTTCCTGGCTGGAATTAAGGATCGCTCTTTTCGTCGCGATTTCGTAGTTATCCGCCGTAGTAATTCCTAATGTATCGCTGACTCCCCGGGCAGACATAAAAGCCTTGTTTGCCCTGTTTTTTTTTATCAACTCTACACCCTCGGCGGATTCAAACATCATGGTGTTTTCATGAAAGTACCCGCCGCCGAATATCAGGCTGCAGTCCTTTTTTTTATGCACACTTAAAAGAATATTTATGGCAAAACAGATTATTTTCAGCGGCAAATCACCGGGAATATATTCTCCAAGAAATTCTGTCGTCGAACCGGTATCGATGATAATTATGTCATTCGGGCTGATGAGGGAGGCAGCCATTTTAGCGATGCTTCGTTTTTCTTTGACCCGCCGTTCTTCTTCGTTGGGAAGATTATACCTGCTTCCTTCGTCGTTTGTGGCCGGCGTGTCAATTCTGTTATCATTATAGACTATAACCCCGTGGACCTGTTTAACCATATTTTCTTTTACAAGAATCGCGACATCCCTTCGTATAGTCATTTCTGATACATGTAAATGCTGCGCGAACTCTTTAATAGTTACAGCCCGGTGAATTTTCAGCGTATCGATGATGTTTTTTAACCGACTCTGTATTACATCCATACCCTGCATCTATCCCGCATATCTCACATTTTTACCACTGCCTTTAGTATAGTCTCATTTTTCAGCGCATTGAAGGCGTCTTCAATTTTCTCCAGCCGAAAAAGCCGGCTGACATACTTGCCGGTATTCAGCTTCTTTTCAGCAATCCACCCGAGCACGGTACGGTTCTGTTCCGCCGTAGAAGCATG
>SPDA01000624.1 GCA_004525155.1 Spirochaetales bacterium | reverse complement strand
ACTGTGAGGGTGGTATTACCCTCCGCGTCGGTTGTCGGCCGGACATTGACGCCTTCCTCAGGAAGAACGCTTATGTCCGCCGCCTGACCCGCCTCGATTTTCAGTTTTCCGAAGACCCGGAAATCCTTAAGGGGCCTGGCGTCGAAATACAGGTCAGCATTCGCCTCCACGCTTATGGATGCGCTTGTCGGTTCGCCTAGCTTGAAGTCTTCGTGATATTTTTCCCAGAGACTGTCCGTCGTCGCGTTCCCCGTGAACCTGCCTCCCCAGCGCAGTATCTCCGATTTGAGGAGGTCCTCCTCGGGGGCCTTGTTCTGCGTCTCCTTGTCGATCTCCTCTATCATGCCTTCCTGGAAGAGGGAGTCGTAATCGTCGGAGCCGGGTGCTGTTTCGGCATTTCCAGACTCCGCTGCGGCTTCTTCCTCTCCAACAGTATCATCGAAAGGGTTCAGAAAGACATCCTCATCGATGGGCGCTGCAGCGTCAATGTCTTCGGTGAACATGGCGTCTTCATCGACGGAGATGCTCTGTTCCGATTCCTGCGCGGATACCGGGGAAAGCACGCCCGTAAGAAGTACAAAAGGTACAATCCAAAAGCTCAAAAGTTTGTTTATTCTCACGGCATGCGCGCTTCCCTGCACTCCGGCGAACCCGTGCTCAGTTGCTCACTTTTTCTATGTAGGACTTGGTGAACACGTAGTCAGGTATGGGACTTACCGAAGCGTCCTTCATGGTCAGCTGGGTTTTTTCCCCCGTATTGAGCTCATCTATGATGAGCACTTTAGAGGGAGTGTATTTCCCGTCAACCGTTATGTAGTTAGGAAACAGAAGTGTCCTCATAAGCCTGTTGTTGACGCTGTAGTCCTCCTCCTTGAGGATAATGGTTTTATCCTTCCGTATCCATACTTTTATTTTATCGTAGGATACGTCCTGGTGCTTCGCCGCCAGATCCAGAATGTACACGGAGAAATCCCCCAGCTTGCCTTCCCTGCTCTGGACCACAGTGTAATCCACGGAAAGGGTGTTCGTTTTGATGTCGCTGTTCTGAGCGTCGGATTCCTGTATGTTCTCCCGGATGGTCGACTTTTCGAATTTTCTGCTCTCCGGATCGTAGAACCAGACATTTTCATCCGCCTGCAGGTAACCCTGTCCCCGTTTCGCATCCGGTTTCATGATGAGGAGCACGAACTGGTCCGTGGTATCCCTGCGGAACATGCGGGCCTGGGTGACATCCACGTCCTCCCCCGGCTTTTCCGCGACAATAGTATAAATGCAGCTGAAATCCTTGCCTTCAAAATTACCGAGATCGTCGATTTCCTTGAGCATCGCCTGAAAATCGGGCTCCGCCGCGGGCAGATAAACAGACAGTGCTGACAGGCAGAAAACAGCTGTCAGAAATTTTTTCATATAATACTCCTTTGAAATCGTATCATGCATGGGGTGATATTATACATGATACAGGGCCTCCACCGGCCTCATTTTTGCCGCCTTTCTCGTTGGCAGAAAGGCCGCAAACAGTGTCAGGGCGGTTACAATGGCCGTATTCAGCAGAACCTGAAGAGGCATGAGTCTGAATGTCATGTATCCGTTTTTCAAAAGAATGTAAATCGGTGTATCGAGGCCCCAGAAGATCCTGCTCATAATGAACATGATTATGCCCGCGAGCGCTAGGCCGGCCACAGTACCGAAAATGGACAGAAAAAATGCTTCAAGCAGGAAGAGTTTGTTCACATCCGGTTTCTGCATGCCCAGGGCCCGCATGGTGCCTATTTCCTTAATCCTCTCGAATAGAATCATCCTGAAGGTGTTGTTTATGCCGACCATGATAATAAAAAACAGGACGAGCAGGATGACAAGGCTCACCCGGTTTAAAAGCCGTACCAGCTGGTCCACCTCGGAAAGGATGTCGTTCAGGGTAAAAAGCCTGAACCGGGTGCCTGTCCAGCTTTCCTCCTCCGTCTGCCGCATCATGGCTGCAAAGGGGTTGCGGTCCTCCCCATTATCCGGGTTTCTTTCAAAGAGATCGATTTTACCCTGCAGCGCAGCGTACCAGCTTTCCGCGAAGGAATCGATGTCCGTAATGTTGTCGAGGAAAATGCCCAGGGTCTTGTATTCACCTTTCTCCATAGACATAAGTTCGTTGACATAACTTAAATTCGCGTAGGCCGAGATGGAACCGAAGAGACCGGGATCGTAACATATGGCGGTTACGGTGAAATCTCCCACGTTGAGCTGGTTGTAGATGGTCCTGAGTTTT
>SPDA01000421.1 GCA_004525155.1 Spirochaetales bacterium | reverse complement strand
TGTTCGGATCATACTCGGACGAACTCCAGTAATAGTTACTGGCAAAACCGCCTTTGCTGTTCAGGTAAAGGTTGGTGTACATCGCAGCAAGTTCGTCTTTTGAAGGAAGAAACCAGTCGCTGTATCCGCCCAGGGATAGACCGTCGCAAAGCTGGACCGCGTATGTCGAGCCTGTCCCGAAAAAGCTGATTAGCCCCGCCGTGTTAGCCTCGCCGCTTCCGATACCTGTAGCAGTTATGCCGGTAGTACTTGGATTCGGCCCCCAGGCTATACCGGCAATCTGGTCGGAGGGAGCAGCTTCCAGATAACGCCAGCCCGCGGAAAATACGCCCTTATCGTAGAATATGTATCCGCCGGCCGGGCCCGTGTCGCCGATACTGTAAACGCTCCATTTCGCGTACAGAGTAATATCGGCAGCCCCCATGGTAAGAGTCTGCCCTGCGGTATAGGCCGTACCGCCGCCGTCGGCCTGGGTATTCCAGCCGGCAAAGTAAAACCCTCCCTTTACCAGGGTTCCGGTATTACCCGGCATTACAACGGAAGCGCCTTCCTCATACCTGCCCGGATCAGCCGGAACGGTCCCGCCGGTATTTCCGTTTCCGTTGTACGTCACTGTATAGGAGATTACCGGCCATGCCGCATACAGGATAACATCCGAAGTTCCCATGGTAAACGTTTCCCCGGCGGTATAGGCAATCCCGCCGCCGTCCGCCTGTGTGTTCCAGCCGGCGAACATATAGCCGGTTCTTGTCAGATTTCCCGTATTATCCGGCACAGTCACGGAGGCGCCTTCCTCATACCTGGCCGGATCAGCCGGAACGGTCCCGCCGGTATTTCCGTTTCCGTTATAGGTCACGGTATTACCGGCGCCGTTTGCCGCCGCTATTTCCGCAGCTCCTTCCGCCGCGATCTGCTTTACCGCGTCCAGGAGCAGATTGGAACAGGATGCAAGCGTGCCCAGACACACCGCAATAATTAATAAGGATAATCTCCTGATAATCTTTATTCTTCCAGCCACAGCATTAACTCCTTTACAGCACTGATGTCCGCCGCTCGCGAGGCTTCTTCGCCCCGCAGGTCGAGATAGGCAAATTGTAAAGCGAGGTTCGAATCCTTCTGCTTTAATTCGGCATAGAGTTTCTTGACAAGCCCGTAATTTTCCAGCTCATGATTTACCCGGGCCAGGGAGAGAAGCACATTTTTATTGCCGGGTTCTATTTCGTAAGCCCTATTGTAGAATGCCAGGGACTGGTCCATTTTCTTTTCCATAAAATAAATGTTCCCCAGATTGATGAGAGCGAACAAATTGTTATTTTGACCCAGGGCCTTTTTGAATTCCGTTTCGGCCCTTTCCATAAGACCGTAGCGCGCGTACAGAACACCGAGCTTGTTGGCAATCTTTTCCGCTGAAGCATTTTGCTGCAGTTCTCCCTGAAGCTTTGCTACCTGGGGATAGATTTCCCTGTCGATAAAACGATCGACTTCTTCGTTATAGGCAGTAAGCACCTTGTCCCTGTCCGGCAGGTTTAACCGGACATCGCCCCAATGCAGTCCTACCGGCTCGTACAGCTGCCACCCGTCATGCACGGGGAAGAACCCTGCCTGCTGACGGGCTGAGTTTTCGCGCCATTCCTTGGATCCTTCCTGCCAGGCTTTTAACAAGCCGCCTTCACGTTCGGTTACTTCAATCGGCACCCAGGTTTTCCCATTAGTAAAGATAAATTCATCCGCGCGCAGAAATTCCTTCCTGGCCGCGTCCGGATTCATATTAAGGGAAAAAGCCATGAAAATGTGCCCGGGGGTGGTAACAAAGGCCGTTTCTATTCCGACCGCTTCCAGAAGTGCGCTGTACAGGATAGAGAGATCATCGCAGTCACCGGCCCTGTACTCAAGGCTCTGCCGGGGAAACTGCAGAAAATCCACCGCTGAATTCCTGGTTGAAAACTCCGCGTAGGGACTTTTAGGATCAACCACATACGTCATTCCGTATTCGCTGAGAGCGTCATGAATGCCTATGGCCGTGAGCAGGTTTGCGTTAACAGCCCTTCGCTCCCCGCTTTTAACCATTCCCGCGACATTCTTGGCAAAGGTCAGGACCGCCGGATCCTTGGCTGTGACGAAGGCGCTTGCCTTTTTATCATCATCCCAGGTAAGGGCGTTGCGGTCGTAAATTCGTATGGTTTCGATAATCTTCTGCTGTTTCGCCTCGCCGTTCTGATTATAGGACACCTGTATCTCCGCCGCCGTTTTGGTTGCTTCGGTTATATCGAGGACCCTGTCGGTAAACAGCGCGAAGAGCTCAATCTCCCTGGATTCCCCGGCCTTTATTTCTTCGGGGATGTCCGTTTCTTTGGGAGCGTCCATGTACTGTTTAATAAGCAGGCTCACCCTGACCCCGGAAACGGGGGCATCCGAATTATTGGTGAGGACAGCCCTGGCTATGGGGTGATCATCGTAGTATTTATGAAATACGGGAAAAATATTTTCAAACTCGATCTTGACCAGCTCAAACTGAGGCGCCGTTCCCCCGTTTTTTTCCGGTGCCGCGGCATTCAGCGGTTCCGGCGTTACTTTCGCCTTAACCGGTACGGCTGCCTTTACACCTGCGGGCTTCCCGGGCCCCGCCGGGATATGATAGGTAGCCCCCAGAAAAACATGGATTCCCTGGAAAAGTCCGAAATAATTGTCGTACCCCCCGCCTAGCCGGATACTGAAATTCCGGGCGGGATAGAACATGAGCCCCGCGTCCGCGGAAATAAAAGGGCTTCCTCCGCTGGCCGGGTTGCCGGGATCGTTCATAAAACCGTAGGAATAACCGCCCAGGACATCGGCGGAAACACCGAGCCATGGAAGCAGCAGAAAATCCACACCGATGCCTGCACCTCCTTTCAGAAGTGAAACGGACTGGCTCAGGTCCGGCGTGTTTTTTATCGAGTACAGTCCGTAACCGAACCCGCCCCTTGCGTGAAGGAAAGGAATCGGCGGAATTTTAACATCCGCGAACAGAAGCCCGCCGCCGGCAATGCCGAAATAAGACGCGCTTTCTCCGACAGGAATGTCAAGCGTAGGTTCGAAGCTCAAGGATACAATAGACCCGTCGCTGAAAGCATAAGAATTAATGAAGAGGAAAAAAATTAAGAAGAACGTAAAAAGATTTCTTTTCATGTAAGCTCCCTGATTGATAAGCGTTTGCGCCCACGACCGA
>SPDA01000447.1 GCA_004525155.1 Spirochaetales bacterium | reverse complement strand
TTTCCTGCCTATTAGGTCCCAGTCATTTTCATCAACGATGAACCGCGGACAGAACTCGGTGTTGAGGAAACTCTTTAAGGAAATGAGGTCCGAATAATCCTCGTGCTGCCTTAAATGCTGCACCATGTCGTCCACAAAGGGGTTGTCTGAAACAGAGCCTACAATTATCAAATTATCCATGTTGTTTCCTCGATGTTTGTCATAATAGTAAAAAAAACGCAGGACTTCAAGGAAGGCGGATAAACTCAAAAAGTATATTATACACAGCATTTTGTGTATTTTACTCCCTGGAACAGCATGGTATTATAAAAGGCTTCCGGAAATACGATTTTATAAAAAAGAATTTGACTGATAGGAGGTTCATGATATAATATGATTGGTCATGGAAAAACGTTTGTCTGATCGGCTATTACAGGTTTAACGCCTGTTGGCAAATATTATACAATGCCTTAGGAGGTTTAACGTGAAAAGGTTCAAACTGATTACCGTTCTTCTGCTGGTACTGGTGTTCCTGGCAACAGGCGCCGTATTGTTCGCGGGAGGTGCAAAGGAAAAGGGAACGACCGGGACCGGTAAGGAAATGGTGGAGGAATCCAAAACCGGCGGTACGGCACCGGCGGGTGTGTACGATGTCTTCAACAATTACCTGGAAATGGCCAAGAAAGGCCAGCCCTATGCCGGCGCCCCTGGCAAGGGGAAAAAACTCGGTTTTGCCAATATCTTCGGCACCCTGCCTTTCTGCATTTCCGTTGAGCAGGACATCATCAAGCAGGCGAAGCTGGCGGGATTTGCTGAAAGCGACATGATAATCCTCGACAACCAGTACGATTCGACCATCGGACTTAAAAACGCAGACATTATGCTGTCCAAAAGGCCGGATTTCTTTATCGAATTCCAGGCGGATGCCAAGGTCAACGCCATCGTCGCAGCAAAGTTCAACGCAGCGAAAATTCCTCTTCTCGCAGTTGATGTACCCATCCCGGGCGCTCCTTTCATGGGCGTTAATAACTGGGGAGTTGCCCTCACGGGCGGTAAGTACATGGCAAAGCTCATCAAGGAACAGTGGGGCGGCTGGGACAAGGTCGATATGGTTGTTCTCATGCAGATGCCCGCAGGCGGCGAAGTAGTCATGCTGAGGTCTGACGGTTTTGCAGCAGCTCTGGTCGAGGAATTCGGCGCAGACGCGGAAAAGAAAATTGTGCGCGCCGACGGAGGCATGGGTCAGACGGAACAGGCAAAAGCCGCCATGGATGATGTGCTAGCGGCTCATCCTGCGGGTAAGAAAATTGCCGTCACTTCGATCAACGAACAGACCATGGCCGGCGTCATCGCTTCACTGCAGGGTGCGGGCAGGTGGAATCCTGCGGACGTAATAGTTATAACTCTCGGTGTGGACGAACTCGGCCAGTCCCAGATTCGGGAGGGTTTGAGCGATGCGGGCATAGCCTTCTTTCCGGAAAAATACGGCGAATACATCGTTCCGGCAGTTGTCACCATGCTGCAGGGGCAGGCAGTACCGCACTGGATCTATGTACAGAACGAAGTAATAACCAAAGAAAACATCGACAAGTACTATCCCAAGAAGTAACACCCTTAAGAGGTGGATACATTGTTCGAGAGGCTGAAGTCTTCTTCAGCCTCTTTTTATACCAATTCCCCACAGGGAGCGGCGGATAGATGGAAAAGAAACTGCTGGAGATGATCAACATCTCCAAGAACTTTCCCGGCGTGCAGGCCTTGAAAGATGTAAGCATCGACCTTAACGAAGGCGAGGTTGTGGGCCTTCTCGGTGAAAACGGCGCCGGTAAATCGACCCTTATCAAGATACTCTCCGGGGATTATTCCATGACCTCCGGTGAAACACTTATTGACGGCGCAAAGGTGGATTTCAGGAGCCCTGCGGATTCCCAGGCACTGGGTGTAAGGGTCATCTACCAGGAGCTCATTACCATGGAAACACTCACGGTAGCGGAGAATATTTTCGTCGGCATGCTTCCTTTCCGCAAGGGTACGAGGTTTATCGACTGGCAGGCCATGAACAAGCGTTCCCGTGAATTGCTTTCCAGGATGAACGTGAATATAAACCCGAAACGTGTTGTGGGAGACCTTTCGATTCATGAAAAGCAGGCGGTGGAAATCGCCAAGGCCATCAACAAGCAGGCGAAGATTCTCGTCATGGATGAACCTACCGCCGCCCTGGGCGAGGATGATACCCAGTCCCTCTTTCAGATAATACGCGGTCTTAAAAAAGAGGGCGTGGGCATCATCTATATCTCCCACAGGCTTGACGAAGTCTTCCAGATTACGGACAGGGTGACAGTCCTGCGAGACGGCAAAAAAGTGGGGACCGTCAATACGAAGGAAACTGATAAGGAAGAACTCATCTCCATGATGATAGGCCGCGAACTCGAATCTTTTTACGCGAAAAAAAAGGCGGCCATCGGCGACGTGCTTTTGGAGGTGGAGAACCTCACCGTCGAGGGCATCGTGGAGAATATAAGTCTATCGGTGCGGAGCGGGGAAATACTCGGACTTTTCGGGCTCCTCGGCTCAGGGAGGCTCAACGTGGCCAGGGCCCTCTACGGCCTGGACCAGTTTGACAGCGGTACCATAAAAATCGGCGGAACAAAAAAAGCGGTAAATAATCCGAAAGACGCGGTGGCGGAGCGAATCGGCTTTCTACCGATAGACAGGAAGCGGGAAGGCTTGGCCTTAAGTCTCGACGTGAAAGCGAATATAACCATGGCAAACATCGACAACCTGGGCAAGGGACTTTTCCTCGATAACAAACTGGAGAGGGAGAAAGTCGAAGGCTGGATAAAAAGTATCAATATCAAGACCCCTTCAATAGATTCGGAGGTGAACACGCTCTCAGGGGGAAACCAGCAGAAGATAGTCCTGTCTAAACTGCTTGAGACAGGGTCGAAGGTCTTTATCATGAACGAACCCACCAGAGGTATCGATGTGGGGGCAAAAGCAGAAATTTATAACCTCATGGAAATGCTCTGTGAACGGGGAGCGGGAATTATCATGATTTCTTCCGAGATGCCGGAAATGCT
>SPDA01000434.1 GCA_004525155.1 Spirochaetales bacterium | reverse complement strand
GTAACGATTTGCCCGGGACCGATGATGCAGAAATCCTCCTCGTTCCAATCGCCGTGCAGAAGGTTCCTGACAAGCCGGATATCCCCCGGCACGAAGTCAAAGACCTTGCCGTCCTTCTCCGCCTGTTCGCCGGCCTTCGCCTTGAGCAGAGGCTGCGCAGTCTGCGGAATTTCAATGAACACGAGCTTGTTGCCGTCATATTTTGTAGCCGGCTCCAGTGTCTCCATGATGTACCTGGCGTTTTCCTCGCCGTACAGGGCAACATACTCATCGTAGGTTTTATCGATTCCCAGTTTCGCCCCGAATTCAGATTCCTGCAGGTAACTGTCTCCCCGCTCCATGTAGCCCGGTGAACTGAAGGGCAGGCTCGGGTTTTCCCCGAACAGTTCATGGAACCTCGTCTTTGATCCGAGGAAAAGGGTACAGCAGTCATGGGCCCTGGGGATGACGAGCGGGAAAAGTGCGGAGGTGAGACCTGCCGTGGAATTTCCGCACAATCCGAAAGCAAGGAGGATCGCGTCGTACTTTTTACCCGAGTCCTCGGACTGGCGGATTTTTTCCTGAAGTATCCGCCTCAGGTTCTCACTGTCGTCATGGCTCCCTTTTTCGGTAAATTCGATGTCCAGGGTATGAGGAGAATCCGCCGCGCAGAGGCAGACCTCCCTTAATAACACGTTACAGGCGATTAGTTTCAAATACATGGGCTGCTCCGGGTAAAAAATACAACGTCCGGGTGAACATGGTTAACGTACGTATGCCGAGCATTATAATCACAAGCCCGGCCGCCATCAACACCCCGGAAATGATGACGGACAGAATTTTTTACAAGGTTATGCAGAGCCTTGCTGCGCGGTACCCGCAAATCCTTCAGCTTCCGCTAGTTTCCGCTCCAGGGAAGTGCGGAAGGGCAAAGCAACCACCAGTATCAGGGTAACGGCATAAAGTATGCTGAGCAGGGCCAGGGCAAGGCCCTTGCTGACATAGGTAGGGTCTCCCAGTACGGAAAGAAGGGCTATAATGCCTATCATGGTCGCGAGAACGGCGGAAATGATAAGGTAGCGCTGCATGGCAAGGAAAAAACCGATTCCTTTTTTCAAGGTAGACGTATCGGCCCCGCGGCCGCGGAAGGCTGCGGCGAAATAACTTCCGATTTCCCTCAATCGGAAACTGCAAACGAGCAGGGCGGCAGTAGTGAAAAGGATGACCAAGGCGCTCGCCCAATCGATATACGTCAGGAATCCGGCACCCGCAAAAACGATGCCCAGACCTAGGACGCCCAAGGCAATGACGGCAAAAAGAAAATAGGTTTTATTCATATTGTTCCTCCTGGTTTGTAATGACGGGAAAAATATTCATTTATTTTTTTTATTCCTTCCGGAAAGGTATCCTGTGTATTGAGTCTGACGGCGGCCGCGTGAACGGAAGTCCTCAACGAAGCGCGCCCGGCCGGCGCCGGGAAGGGCCTGTTTAGAAAAAAAACCGCAAGACAGGCAGCCATGACAGCGGCCAGCATGATGGGGGCGGCCTTTTCCCTGCGCTGAGGGCCGGATGCGGCACCGGGTGAATAACCCGCTGGACCTGAACTCTCCGGGTATGCCGGCCCGGGCTCCCGCAGGAGCTTTTCCGCGAAATAGGCTGCCAGCAGTTTTTCTGCTTTACGTTTACCAGTTGAAATCATCCTGTTCTCCAAGTGCCGTTCTGACGGCCTTCCTTATTTCATGAATCCGGTACTTTACCGTACCAAGGGGCATCTCAACGATCCTGCTTATATCCCGGAGGTGCAGGTGTTCGTGAAAACGAAGAAACGCGATCTGCCTGTCGGCGGCCGGCAGCGCGTTAAATGTACGGTCGATTTGCCGTTCCGTTTCCCGTTCGATAAACAGGTTCTCGGGAGGCGGGTACCGCGGATCCCCAAGATCGAGTTCATCCGCCGGCAGGGGATGGTCCGGTACCCCGCGGCTGTTCTTCCGGCGCAGGTCCCTGCAGAAATTTCTCGCAATGGCGAAGAGCCAGGTATCGAAGGCGTAATCCGGATTGTACATGTCAAGCGCGGCAAACGCTCTGCAGAAAATTTCCTGCACGGCATCTTCCGTATGACACGGGCCGAGGTTGAGTTTTACAAAGAGGCTTACCTTGCCGTAGTAGCAATTCCAGATGCCGCGGCATAACGCGTCCTTGCCGGCAGTACTGCCGGCGGCTGTATTGCCGCGCCGCATAATCCCGCGGATATCGGTTCCGTCCATCATTACAGATTATATACGAAGACCGTGGAGAAAGGTTGGGAAAACTTTACATGAGCGGGATACCGGCTTTCCTGCAGAATTCGGATACATCGTCCTGCCACAGGCTGGACTGGACTTCTCCTATGTGACCCTTCCGCAGGTAATACATGCAGAGCCTCGACTGGCCGATACCGCCGCCGATGGACTGGGGAAACTCGCCCGCGAGCAGGCGTTTGTGCCAGTAGAGATTTTTCCGTTCCTCGCAGCCGCGGTCGGCGAGCTGGCGGCTCAGGGAATCGGCATCGACCCTTATGCCCATCGAACTGATTTCGAAGGAGTCCTCGAGCACGGGGTTCCATATGAGGATGTCGCCGTTGAGCCCCTTCCTCGCTTCCGCCGTGGGGGTGCTCCAGTCGTCATAATCCGGCGCCCGCCCGTCGTGGATTGCCCCGTCCGCGAGAGTGCCGCCTATGCCGATGAGGAAAACCGCCCCGTACCGTTTTACGAGTTCCCGTTCCCTCTCCTTCGGCTGAAGGCCGGGAAACTCCGCCTGAGCGTCCTCGGTATGAACAAACGTTAACTCCTCCGGCAGCGCTGTGTCTATCTGGGGGTAGTGCTCCCTTACGATAAATTCCGTCCGTTTCAGCACATTATAAATTTTCCGCACGATGAATTTCAGGAATTCCAGGTTTCTCTGCCCGGGTTTCATGATGAGCTCCCAGTCCCACTGGTCCACATAGATGGAATGAATGTTGTCTATGGCATCGTCCGGCCGGATGGCGTTCATGTCCGTGTACAGGCCGCATCCGCGTTCAAGGCCGTAATCCGCCAGAGCCATGCGCTTCCACTTGGCCAAAGACTGCACCAGCTCTACCTCCCTTCCGCCCAGGTTTTT
>SPDA01000565.1 GCA_004525155.1 Spirochaetales bacterium | reverse complement strand
TTGAAGGCTTTGGCGAGATCTATAATGACCTTTTTTTCATCCTTAATGATATACGAATTGTAGGTGACACCTTCCTTGCTTATGGGCCAGAGGCCTTCAAAAAGGTCCGTTGTCCTGTCATTCAGGCTTATGCAATAGGTACTGTCCGATAGGGGTGTAACAACCATAATTTTCCTCTTCCTGCTTAAAGAGATTTCAAGGCCGAGAGCGCTTTGTCGTAATCCGGCTGATTGCCGTTTTCCTGCAGAATCTCTATGTATCTGATAATGCCGGCGGTGTCGACAATAAAAATCGAACGGTTCAAAAGCCGGAGCTCTTCCATAAGAATTCCATAGGCCTTGCCGAAACTTGCGTCCCTGTGGTCCGACAGGGTTATGACCCTCTCCACGCCCGCCGCTCCGCACCAGCGCTTCTGGGTATAGGGAAGGTCCATGGTAACTGTAAGGACTGCAACATCACTGCCGAAGGCCGATGCGGCTTCGTTGAATCTTCTGGCCTGGGCATCGCATACGGAAGTGTCCAGGGAAAGCGCGACGCTTATGAGGAGCTTCTTTCCCGCGAAATCTTTGAGTGATTTGGGATTAAGACTGTTGTCGAGCAGGGTAAAATCGGGCGCTTTTGTTCCTGTCGTGAGCCTGGGTCCCAGAAGAGTAACCTGCTTTCCTCCCACCTTCGTTTCTTTTCTACTTTCCATTCAGTTATCCTCCGCTTGAAAAGGTTATATGAGCAACTTGCAGAAAAAAAATAACTTCAGCAAATGCCGATATCAATAAAATACTCATAAAAAACTGCAGCGTAAACCTTGGGCAAAAAACCGGAGGTTTTTCAGCAATAAAACCACCGCTTAAACCACCCGAAGTTTTCAAAGAAAACTTCGGCGGCAAAAAAACCGGAGGTTTTTTTGCCTAGGGAAAACGATTCTCCGGGCGGCGTTCCGGAATGGAGGACGGCGGCTTGCCGCCGGCGGCGAAATCCGCGGTCAGAAACAGCCCGCAATAACAGTGACCATACTCCTGCATGTCCGGCCTGCAGTATTCACAGGGGCAGACAATGTCCGCATCCTTTTCGCGGGTTCCCCAGGAATCCCTGCAGGGGCATCGAAAATACCCGTAGTTATTGTATGTCGCTGTCAGCCCGGTGATTATGGAGTCGAGAAACTCCCGGTCCGAATTCAGTTTCCAGCCCTGGTGTTTCGCGACGGCTTCAACAAAATTCCTCGTAGTTTCCGTGGTTTTTTTTAGGGGCATACCGGAATCCAGCCTAGGTCAATCCGAGGGTCAATTTCCAGTCCACCTCTATGAATCCGGTCAGGACCTCCTTATCATCCTTGATGAGAATGGGGTAAAGGAGACGTTCATTGAACTTGTTTCTGAATTCCTCCTTCAGTTCCTCCTTGAGTTTGGGTTCCATTTTATCTACGAAGGTATAAGAATAAGCTATTCCCTTTTCATTTAAAAAACGCATGGCGCTTTTACAGAATCCGCAGGTCGAAAGGGCCAACAGCGTCAGATTGTGGTCTTTAATTGTTCCGTCTACCTGGGTCAAAAAAAACCTGTCAAACATGTACCTTCTCCTTTATATTTTATCATAAAAGAGTATAGCATGACGGGACACGAAGATCGACCTTCTTTTCCATTGCTTCAAAATATTGCTGACCTTGTTAAAAAAGTTGATATCCGGGAGGTATGGGTATATTCTATTTGTATAAAATGGAGGTATAAATGAAAACAGTTATCGTACTCCTGTTTGTTATGATGTTTTTCAGCGTTTCAGGCCTTTTTGCGGCTGATTTCCTGGTAGGTGTCAGCTACTTCGTCGATGAGTACGACACTATGTACACTTCGGAAGACTACGAGCCCGTCGATTTGGATTTTCCTTTTATCGCCCTGATAGAAATGAACGAGGATCAAGGCTCCGCCGTGCTGTATTATGATTACCAGGGGGAACCGTACGTCGAAGATGTATCCATGGAGGATAACTCCTCCGGTGATTACGGCTCCTTCAGGCAGTATGCCTTTTATTCGGATTTTCTCGGTGATGTGCTTCTCTACATGGGCGATGAAGCAACAGTGGATGACCTGGGAGCAGTCATGGCTTCCTACCGTTTTTATTCCGCGGAGAATGAGGGCATGGTGACGGCCGTCGGAGTTGTCGCCGCCGAGGAATACCAGGCGGAGGATGATCAGCTTGACCAGCTTTATTCCATAATCGACGACGTCCGGACAGGTTTTGTATCTGAAGGATACTGAGCCCAAATTGAAAAAGGAAGCTATTCCTGTTATGCTCCAGGAATGATGAACAAGTACGGGGACATGAAGGCTGTAGGGGAAATTCTTGGCAGGGCCTGGCAGGCCGGCAGACGCCAGCTTTTCGAGCATGAAGTATATGAAATTCTGGGCGTCCTGGGCATTCAGACGCCCCCTCACATGTTCTTCAGGCTTCCTCAGGATGTGACTGATTCATCCCTGGGCCTTTTTTCCTCGAACCAGGTCGTACTCAAGATTGTATCCTCTTCCGTGGCCCATAAGCAG
>SPDA01000522.1 GCA_004525155.1 Spirochaetales bacterium | reverse complement strand
GCCGAAACGATACCGTTTCAACTGACAGCGCAAAAACAACCTGCAAAAACTTTCAAAGAACTGTAGAAGCTTCCGCCTCTCTCCCATTTTGACAAGAACACTTTGCTCTTGCCGGGGAGCTATATATATAATGAATCAGGATAAAATGTCAACT
Organism: Spirochaetales bacterium; assembly: GCA_004525155.1. Lineage (GTDB taxonomy): Bacteria > Spirochaetota > Spirochaetia > SPDA01 > SPDA01 > SPDA01. Next base: position 2,547 of record SPDA01000522.1, on the reverse strand, counting down.
GGTTTAAGAAAACAATGTGTTATTTATTTTCGGTTTCTTTGTACGATTTTAAAGCTTCTTCTTTCTGAATTATCTTGTTCTTCGCTGATTCTATTTCGTCCAGCAGATCTTTTATCTCAGCATTTTTCTTTGTAACGCTTGCGTGATCTTCATCAACGAGGAGTTTATACACCTGGGCACCCAGAATACCAATAGTCTTGGCCGCCATTTTTTCCAGCTGTAGAATTTCCACCTTCAAGACACCCATTTCAGTCAAATCTTTGGCCTTATCCTTTGCCTTGCCAAGGAAGTCCTTTGACGCGTCCAGACTTTTTCCGAAAAAATCCTGCATTCTGTCTATAAAAGCCATGATAAACTCCTTATATATTATATATTAACCGTATTTTAGCCGAATGGCAAGCAGATTCCGCCCAATCAAAAAGATTTTAATCTGGCTTCGGCATGACCTGCCGAAAGCTGAATGACGGCATACCGGCCGTCGTGAAAAGGCCCCGGGTTCACCAGAATGCTCGTACCGATAGTGCCGCGGCCGAAACTCTCGTGGATGTGGCCGGACACACACACAAGCGGTTTCGAATCTTCGATGAATTTCCGGATAACGCGGCTCCCCACGTGCATGCCGGACCGCACAGCGTCAACCGCCGTATTAAAAGGAGGCTGATGCGTAAGAAGTATACCAAGCTCCCCGACGGAAAGCGCGCGCGTCTCATCGGCAATAAGCCCGGCAAACTCCTCCTCGGAAAAGGTGCGCGGAGTGGGAACGGGTGTTGTAAGGGAACCGCTCAAGCCGAAAATATTCAGGTTTTTGATTGAAGCCGTACCGGCGGACGCGTTTATCCCCATTTCGGTGAGATAATCCTCCACCTGGGAATGGTCACAGTTTCCGGAAACAGCAAAAAGCGGTACTCCTGTTTCGAGCAGGGGCTTTAACAGCGCTTCAGCCTGCTTACGCCTGCCGAAGTTAGTAATGTCCCCCGCAACGAGGATAAGGTCAGCATCCTTAATCTCTGCCTCCAGGCGCCTTACATAAGCAGCGCTTCCGTGCAGATCGGTCAATGCCAGGATAGTCACAGGATTATCCATCCTTATTTACTCAAACTGTTTGAGAACAGCGCCGCTCATCTGATTAACCAGCTGCACCTTCCCGTCCTCGAGCAGCTGAGCGGGCGTCTTCACCTCAGGTTTAAAATCCTTGTACTGTGCCGTTTCAGCCTCATTTAATACTTCCGCATCCCCGGCAAGATCGATCCATGTTACCTCATCCTTGACCGTTACCTGAAGGGTGTTTGAATCGATAATTTCGGTATTTTCTATGCTCACAAGCTTATAGCTTGCGGCAAGGGTCAGAGCGGCCGATTTTTTGAAAATGGTTACTTCACCCTCGAACCTTTTTATGTGATCCGGATACGCGTCATAATCCTTGTCAGTTACATATAATTCGCGCTCCGTTTTCCTTTTTTCCTTTTTTTCAGTAATAACCGGTTCCGCGGGGCTTATCGACAGTAATGAGAAGGTTACTATCTTATTGGCATCGAACAGCTGACCGATCTCCATGAAATTGGACTCGTCATAGACACCTGTCAACACGTTGGTCTGGCCGGCGATTGCCTCGTCCCGGAAGGATTTATCGATAATCTTCAAAAACGACTTTTCCTTGGCTCCCTGGATGAGGGCGGACACAAGAGCCTCCTGCATATAGTCCCGGGTTTTGACGTACAGGTCGTCTTTTGTCTGCAGTTCCTGGGGCAGAACAACAACAATATCGGTTGCGGATTTCCCAGATTCTTTCATCCTTTCCTCGGCATCCTTGTAACCGGGGACATAGGCCAGGGCTTTCTCAAAATATGAAACCGCCTTCCGCATTACGCCTCTATCTTTGGTTTTCGACAGTGCCAGGCCTTCCTGGTAATTTTCCTCGGCAGCCTTCTGTTTTGCCTCGGCATATTCCTTGTCAAAATAGGTTACCCGGAAGGAAACTTCTCTTTTTTCCTTTTTCAAAAACAATTTCGGCAGGGAAGATACGTCCTTGTTCAAGGTATGTATTTTTCCGTAGGAATCGGCAATTTCGGACCAGCGGAATTTATTGTCGCTTTTTGTTTCATCACTGATTTTTTTCTGCAATGAAGCCAGGGCCTCGGGAAATACTTTTTCAAGCAGAAGAATCGACTTCTGGTTAGCAGGATCCTCCTTCAAGGATCTGGCTGCCAGAGTTGCGGCCTCCACCAATTGACCGCGTTTATAATTCATGTTTGCCTGATTCAGGAACTGGTATGATGCGCAGGAAACAAAGAACAGGGAGACTGCGCCTAGGAGCAAAATACGTCTCATATGGTATTCCTCAATAATAAAAATTAGGCATGCCTAATTATAAAGTCAAGAAAATAATAGGAACGGCGCTCCAAATGCAGCTGGGTACTTGTTAAAAATAAACTACAGGCTGCACTCAGTGTACAGATCTTTTTCAAGCCTGAGTATTTCGTCACTCTCAAGAGATCTTTCACTGCGGGGTACGCCGTTACTGAAATGCCGCCTGATTGACGCGGGCCT
>SPDA01000130.1 GCA_004525155.1 Spirochaetales bacterium | reverse complement strand
GCCGCCGCCACAGCTCTTCCGTCCGCACTTCGGGATATTCCACGGGAGGATCGAGGGAACGGAGACGGTCATGCTCGGTCCGGACCTCCCGTACAAACCGTGCCTTGAGTGTTTCCGGGTCCTCCGCTATGCCGAACTCCCTCAACGCGGCGGCAAGGGTTTCCCGGTCGAACGGTGCGTTTTCCGCTGTGCCGATGTCCCCGGAGACGCTGATGAATAGGGTGCCGTATATGTCGAAGAGGAGGGCTTTCGGTTTGGCCGACAGGGTACCGCGGGATTCAATTCCCGCAGGGATAGGCCGGAGATTACGCTCGTTTTTTTTCAATATCGCGGCGATTTCCGCGGCATCATACATCAAGCATGCTCCACTCGGCTGAATCCATGAATTTTTCGAGCATCGTTTTCTTGTCGATACGGTGGACCACGTGTTTCATCATGACCGCGTCGTAGATGGAAAGAAGCCGGGCGCGATATCGATCCAGGGAAAACTCCCTTTCGACGGTATTCCTGTTCTCCTCGATCTCTTCCCGTTCCATTCTCCCCAGATTTTGCAGACCCGGGTTGTATTCGGCGAGTTCCGCGGCGGCGCTTTCTTTCTCGAAAATCTGCCGCAGCACCTTCCGCTGAAACTGTTCGTCGAGATTGCCGAAATCCACGTTCCCGGACGCGACGATGGCGGCCGCTTTCGATTCCGCCTCCGGGAAATCGGCCGGCAGCCCGTATTTTACCCGATAGGCCGCGTACGCCTCGGCCCAGGCCCGGGCGAAGGCGCGGGAGTTTATCATGGTAAAGGGGATCTTGAGTTCCTGATACATCCCGTCGAACTTGATGCCGGTTTTTTCGAAATCGGCACACACATAGTCCAGGCGGCGGCCCGCGACTGCCCTGCCTGCAGTCCAGGGTTCGAGAAAGGAAAACCCGAACCCCTCCTTGATGCTTGTGGTGATCATGAAGGCGGACCGTTCCACGAGGCACCCGAATTGGTTTTCCAAGCCGCAGCCGAACTCCACCGGCAGGCGCCAGGTCCCGGCGAACTGCTTCCACCGCGTGTAAATACGAAGGTCCTGCCTGCTGTTCGGCGGCAGGGTTATTCCGAGGGTATAATCCGCCGGCATGTAGGCGGTCAGCAGGAGGGCTTCGCCGAGGTTCTTCCGGCGGATCCCGCGGACCGGGTAAAGAACATACGAGGAATTCCCGGGACAGGCGGTACGGGGAAGACCGTTCACCACGTTGCCGATGACATGCAGACCTTCCGGCTTGAGACCCGCCGCCAGAAGAACACGGTAATCCCGCGAATTGATCACGCCGTAATGGCAGTTTTCGGGATATTCCTGGAATTCATAGTATGCGTTCGGCCTGCCGTCCTCGGCGAAGTCATGGACCTGCAAAAAAAGCCTGTATCCCCGTTCCTGGAGCAGCGTCAGAATTCTGAGGAACCTCGCGTTTTTTTTCAAAAGCGGATTGTGCAAATGGAGCACGTCGCACCCTGAAGGCCAACGGGCCGTTACCGCCTCGTGGATGAGATCTGCAGTCTTCTCGGGAGAATGATACGGTTTTCCCATCCTGTCGTATTTGATGCCCGGGATGACGGCGACCGGCGCGTCTTCGACGGACATGCCTCCCAATACATTCTCTCCGGTAAGCACCAGGGATTCGCACATTCCTTTCAACGCTCGGACCTGCTGTTTGATTACCGTCGTTACCCCGCCCGGCCTCAGGTGGTAATGCATGAACGCTATACGCATATGTCCTATTTTCCGCTCCCGAATTTATTAATATATTCCGGCAGTTCGACGATCGGCCGGCGCTCCTGCACTAGGGCTTCGAAAACTTCTTCGGTGTATATGCCGTTTACAACTGAGAATTGGACCATCTTGCTCTTCAATTCCTTTTTCATGGAAATGTTGCCGTCTTTTTCCAGCCGTTTTAAGAATGTCTGCATGATCCCGAAGGCCATCCTGCCGAGGGCCAGGGTGCTCTGGTTTCGATGTACCCTCTTGTCCAGGTCCACCTGCGCCATTATATCCATCCCCCACTTCTGATATATATCGATGAGCATGCTTGTCTCGATGCCGTACCCGATGGGGAAGGAGATGCTTTCGAAAATTTCCCTTCTGCCGGCGTATTCCCCGGAAAGAGGCTGGATAATCTGCGCCAGTTCCGGGATGAACAGGCTGAAAAGGGGACGAACGACCAGTTCGGTAACGCGTCCGCCTCCGGTCGGCTTGATTCTCTTAGGGTCCAGGGTTATGGGCCTGTCATAAAAAGCCTTAACAAACTTTATTCCATCATCTTTTAAGAGCGGCCCGACAAGGCCGTAAGCGAACCGGTGGTGGATGTTCTTGATATCGGCGTCAATATAGATGATGATGTCACCCTTCAGCACGTAAAGGGCCTTCCAAAGGTTTTCACCTTTGCCGCAATACGCGGGAAGATCGGGCAGAATATCAGTAGCCAGAAAAACTTCCGCACCGTATGCTTTCGCCACCTCCCTGGTGTTGTCCTTGGACCCCGAATCAATAACGACAATCTCGTCGAGGAGGGGATGCCTCGTCATCAGTTCCGACTTTATGATGACGATTTCCTTTGCAATCGTTTCTTCCTCGTTGAGCGTAGGGAAGCACAGGGAAATCCTCAAGCCCTTCTCCTGTTTTTTTTCCACGAGGGCCAATAGATCGTTGAAATCGGAGTGGTGAAACGTATGGGTATTGAGCCAGGACGGCACATCATTCATCGCACACTCCCCTGTCGATCGCCATCATGATCCCTAAGAGCTGGGCTATTCCCCTGAACAGCGGTTCGATTTCTATCGACGCGTTTTCCATGTGATAATTCTCCCCGTGGGTGAGGCCGATGGTCACCGCGGGTATGCCTTTCCCGAGGAAAAGGGACATTTCCGATTGGGATGACCCGATGATCGGTTCGATCTCCAGTGCGTTTAAGACTTTTATCGAGGACTTTACCAAAGGGTGATCGTACCCCAGCCGGACAGCGCTCACGTCGCTTATCTTCGAAAGACGCAGCGCGACCCTGTTTTCGAAAGCGATGCTTTCGACGATATCACCGATTCTTGAATAGAGGGACCGGACGACGCTGTCGGAGGAACTCTGGATCTCCAGACCGAGGGCCGCGCTCAGCGCGAGATCGCCGTGCTTCATGCCTCCGGATATCTTCCCGATGGTGATGAACGTTTTCGGCCGCTGAGGCATCTCGATCGCCATGATTTGGTTTATCACTTCGTTTATGATGAGAATTGCGTTGACGCCGAATCGGTTTTCCCATCCCGTGGTCATCGGGATGTCGCAGGAGATTTCGGCGCGTATCATGCCGTCTGAAAAATATTCGAGCCTTCCCAATTCGGCTCCTTCAAGACAAATCGCGCCGCACACGGGAAAAGGCCAGGAATTTATGAAATTGCGCGCGCTCGACAGGTTCGCCTTGCCGAGGGTATCGGGGAACCCTACAAGAAAAACGTCCATGGAGAATCCAAGATCGAGATTCTTGATAATTTCGGGTAAGGAAATGAGAATGCCGATGCTCACTGAATTATCGATGATGCCGGGGCCGGATATGGTATCGACGCCGACGTTGTAATTGACTTCGTCAGTAATCGGGATCGCCGTATCCAGGTGGGCGGCGGCAATAATCCCTTTCCGGCTGTTTCCGTTTCCCTTTCCCTTTACGAGCCCGATAGGGTTGCCGTGTGCGTCGACGCTCGATTCGCCGACTCCTACTTCCAGGAGCCGTTCGATAAACAGCTTTTTCCGTAGATTGATGTTTATGTTTTCGATCTCGAGTTCGTCCGATTTTTTGACAACAGGCTCGCTAGGTGTTTGTCCAATAAGCAGGATATTGGCAATGATAAGGTCCCGCTGCTTTCTGATGCCGTCAACGAGCCCCGGCAGTTCCTGCAGAAACCTAAGACTTTTCATGGGGCCGCCTTTTTCACCCATCGGGTATCCCATGGGAGGAGCCTGTTCTTGCCGGGAACAAAAGGGTCTCCGGTTAGGATGTCCTTCCAGCCCGCGCCGGGAGAAGGCTGCGTTCCCGAAAAACGGTATGCGGTCCTTTCCCCGGATACGTTGACCAGGCAATATAATTCCTCATCGGGGCTGTCCGTAAAGCGCCGGATTCCGAAAACCCGGCGGGACTCCGCATCGACGGGCCTAAGGATTTCAGCCGATGCGCCGGGGTGAAACGCTTTTTCCCCCGCCCTGCGGGCGAGCATATTCGCGTAGCCTTTAAAAACCGCGGAACGGATGGAGCCGGCGTCCGCAAGTTCGGCTGTAAGTGCATCGTGGGTGAATTTCTCTCTGTTTATGGTTCTGTTCATGCCCGTTTTTTCCACACCTTCCCGCCAATTTTCAGAACCGAGAAGGCTGTGAATGTACACCCCGGGGACGCCGGGCATCATCAGCATGACCGCCTGGGACGACAGAAACCGCCGCGCCCTGACAGGCACATCGTTTTCCGGATCGGCAATCGCGGACAGGTAGTTGACGTTCATCTCGTAGGGGATATCACCGTCCGGCGTCGACTTGTAGGAAACCAACCCTCCCCGCTTTACAACAATGTCGATCATGCCGGCGATTTCAGCCTCCGAGAGAAACCCCTGGGCGGGAAGAAGACCGATGCCGTCGTGGGACGCGAGAAAGTTGAAAAACGTCGTTTTCCCATCGGGCGGGGGAAGGGCCTCCGCCCATTCAGTGAGGCGTGAAGCGTCCCCCCGCAAAAAGGCGTCCAGGGTGAGCGGCGGCAGGGAGAACTGGTACACCATATGCGCCTCGTCTCCGTCCCCGAAATAGGAAAGATTTTCCTTGTGGGGAACGTTGGATTCCGTGACGACGACCGCCCACGGCGCTGCTTCGGAAAGAACCGCCCTGATGAGCTTTACAATCCCATGGGTTTTGGGGTGATGAATGCACGGGGTACCGAGTTCCTTCCATAGATAGGGGACCGCGTCTATGCGGAAAACACTCACCCCCTCCTCGGCATAATACAAGAGGATCCGAATCATCTCGAGGAGTACCGCCGGTGCGGCGAAATTGAGGTCCGCCTGGTCCGAACTGAAGGTAGTCCAAACGTACTTCCTGCCTGAAACCGTATCGAATGGAGTCAGAAGGGGGTGTGTCCGGGGCCGGACGACCATGGATGTGTCGGTATCGGGAGGAACCGTGATGAAATAGTTTGTAAAAGGACTCCGGCCGGCGCGAAAACCGGAAAACCACCCGCTCTTCACGGAACAGTGATTCACAACGAGGTCGGCCATCAATCTGAAGGAAGAGGATAACTCCCGGATGTCCCGCCATGTCCCGAGTTCCGGGTTGACCTGCATGTAATCGATCACGGAAAAACCGTCATCCGACGAATAAGGAAAAAAAGGAAGAATATGGATTCCCTTCACAAACCCGGCACAGCGGTTACGGAAGAAAGAATAAAGACCGGATAAAGGCGGTTCTCCCGGTTTCCGCATCTGATCACCGTAGGTGATGACAAACGCGTCGGTTTCATCGAGAGGAAGGGATCCGCAGGTTCCTTTATTGAAGGAATACGCCCTGGCTTCGATTCTCGGTTTCGCGTCTTCGAGGAGCTTCAGGGCTTCCCCGGTAATACCTGCGCCGATTTCCGGTCCATAGATAAATGAAAGAATCTCTGGAATTCGGCTTTTCATTGAAAAAAGCCTATCATAAAATATTGATAGGCTCAACCATTTTTATGCTGGACATAATTTCCAAAATATCCATAACTGATGAAACCAATTCCGTGCGCACCCCGAGGTCCGCCGGCGAACACCCGGTTCAGCGGGTGAGGTGCCAGTATTTTATCCTGTGCGGGCGGTTAACGTCGGCCACAAGACGTTTTCGTTTATTTTTTTCATGCTCAGAATAGAACGTTCGCGCCTTCCTTGAGGATCATCGCCAGGTGCACTCGGTTCCGTTCTCCACCGGATAAGGTCCCGACTTTTTTCTGCTGATCGGTACCGGAGAAATTGAACCGCGGTCCGGTGTTTCATCTCCGATAATCATCTTGAAGAGCGTCGTCTTGCCGGCGCCGTCGCAATTTCCTGCCTTGCATCAATTTTCCTAAAATCATCAAATTCCAATTCCGCTTCCGATATATACAGATCGTACCAGGTAATATCCTCCCGCAGTATTTTATT
>SPDA01000091.1 GCA_004525155.1 Spirochaetales bacterium | reverse complement strand
TGATTACCGGCTTTAAGAAATTCTGACAGAGGTGATATATGATTCACTATACCAGAAAATCAAGTATAAAAAAGCAATACTGCTTTTTCCCTAATGTTATTTTTTTTACATCTACCGCCGGAGCTTATCTCCGGCACAAATCGAAAGGCGGTATCAGCATTGATTACCCCCTGCAGGAAAAGTTTTGTTTTGCAAAACCTCCATATGTGTATATATTACGCCGGTTTCCCGGATTCGTCAAGGATTTTCTTTCCGGTTTCTACCCTTTCCAGCAGGATACATTTAGAGCTGCTCTCGGCCGGCTCCTATCCCTTTACTTTCTCCCTTATGAGCAGATGGTTCACGACTACGGCGAAGACGAGCACGCTGCCTTTGGCCATCATCTGCCAGAACGGAGGAACGACAGTCATCAGTCCTGTAGTAACGCACATGATGATGAGTGCGCCGATGATGGTCTTAACAACCGACCCTTCTCCGCCGGAGAAGGCCGTTCCGCCCAGCAGCACGGCTATGATGCAGTCCAGTTCCATCTGGTCGCCAGAAAGGGGATCACCCAGGGACATATAGCTTGCCCTGGCTATGCCGGCAAAAGCCGCGAAAAATCCCACGACAACGAACAGGATCCAGCCGATTTTAACCGCATTGATACCGGACAGTTCCGCCGCGGTACGGTTGCCGCCGATGGCCGCGGCATATTTTCCGATAATTGTTTTCCGCTGCACGATAACCAGAATGACAATTATCAGTACGGCGATATAGAATGCCCAGGGCAGGCCGAGCAGCACGTCCTTTCGCGCGTAGTCGTTAATCCATGGAGGCATTACCTTTTCCGCGCTCCCCTTTATGCCCGACAGGCCCTCCGGCACAATAAGAAGCGCTATACCTTTAAACAGGTTTAGCGTAACCAGCGTGGCGATTACAGGCGTTATGCGCAGCTTCATGACCAGAAACCCGTTTAAAGTTCCGCAGGCTATTCCCATTATCAGGGTGATAATCATCGCCGGTAAAAACGGAAAGCCGTTTAAAATCATCAGGGAAAAGACCACAGCGCTCAAGCTCATGGCGCTTCCGACGGATAAATCGATGTTGCCCGATATCATCAGCAGGGTAAAAGCCCCGCTTAAGGTCATGATCGGCACCGCGCTGCGGAAGAGGTTGATTAAACTGTCCGGGCTTAAAAAATGTCCCCGCCCGAACATGGCGACCCGGTCAAGTTTCACCACGCTGAAGATGATGACAATCAGCAGCAGGATTACGTATATATAAAACTTCTTTACGTTTGCTTTCCACTTGTTCGGCTCATACATCTGGATTCCGCCTGTTTCCATTTTAGTACTTTTCACGTTTGCATTCCTTTCTTTAGCCATCGTCAACCTTTCCTTCTGTCCAGAGCGTACCGCTGGGCAAGAATTGCCAGAAAAGTAACGATACCCTTGAGCGTGAACTGCCAGTCCGGCGACAACAGAAGACCGGTGGCAGAAGACGTAACCACAGACAGTATAAGGGCGCCCACAACAGTACCAAGCACCGAGCCGAACCCGCCGGCGATACTGGTGCCCCCCAGGAGGACGATAACCAGGGCGTCAAATTCGTAGCCCATGGCGCGGTTCGAAATACCCGACTTGAATTCCGACGCCAGAAGTATTCCGGTAATTCCCGCCAGTAAAGCGCTTGTTAAATAGAGAGTTGTGAGCTGCGTTCCCACCTTAACACCCGAAAGCCGGGCGGCCGTGGAATTTGCGCCTATGAGGTAGGTCCGCCTGCCGAAGATCGTTTTCTTTTCTATGATGACCGCGACAATGACCAGAAACACCATGACCAGAATCGACACCTTGATGGATGTACCCCTGATGGCCACGTTTCCTATGACGCCGAATACATCGGGCAGACTGGTATTGCGCTGGGCCCCATGGGTTACAACCTGGGCAATACCCCGCGCTATCATCATGGTGCCCAGGGTGATGATGATTGAGGGAACTTTCAGCTTCGCGATAAAAAAGGCGTTAACCGCCCCTATTATGAGGGCGCATACAAGAGCCAGCGCGATCGCGATCCCGTAAGGCAGCCCCAGGCCGTTCGCCAGCACATTCTGCGAAACATTGGCACCCTGGGAGAAATAAACCGACAGGACCCCCGTCATCGCGATAACACCGCCCACGGACATGTCGAAGTTGCCGGTTATCAAAAGGAAGGTGACACCGATACCGAGTATGATGACATACCAGTAATTAGTAACGAGATTGATTATATTCTGGGGCTTGTAGAAGTTGGGTACTGCTATACAGGCGATGCCGAAAAGCAGCACCAGCACTATAATCATGAACAAGGTGAGGAACGATTCGTTGCTCATCTTGCCACCTGTCAACTTAGTCTGTTCAGCTTTGATTTCCACTTTTATTCTCCGCCTGTTACAATATGTATTATCTTTTCACTGTCGATTTCAGTTCCGTTCTCGAGATGGGCCCGCATGTCTCCTTCATACAACAGGTAGATACTGTCGCATATGTTCATGACCTCGGGCAGCTCTGAGGAAAAAATCATAATCGATTTCCCCTCCTCGGAAAGCTGGCGAATGATATGGTAGATTTCACTTTTGGCCCCCACGTCGATGCCGCGGGTCGGTTCATCGAGCATGAGCAAATCGGCATCGGCAAACAGGCATTTGGAAAAAACCACTTTCTGCTGGTTCCCGCCCGAGAGCTTGGATGCCTCCTTCTCGGTACCGCTTGTGGCGATGCGCAGCTTATCGATATAGTCCAGGGTTACTTTTCGCTCCTTCCCGGCATTGATAAAACCGTTGTTGGATATTTTCTTCATATTCATGACCGGCACATTGCCCCGTATCGTCAAAATGGTGAACAGCCCCTGCGACCGGCGTTCCTCGGGAACCAGGGCTATCCCCGCCTCGATCGCCTCATGCGGGGAGCCTTCAAGCTTTTTCCCTTTAAAAATGATATCGCCCTCGTAATGGTCCACGCCGTAGATTGCACGGGCCAGCTCGGTTTTTCCCGCACCCACCAGGCCGTAAAATCCGGCGATTTCCCCTTTTTTAACTTCGAAGGATATATCTTTAAGTTTGTGATTGGAAACATTTTTCACCTGCAGGATCACTTCCTGTGACTGATCAGCTCTGGGCGTATACACTTCAAAGACTGTCTTGCCTATCATCAACCTTATGAGTTCGGCCCTCTCCTTTACCTCGGAAACAGGTTTTGTTTCGATATGCTTTCCGTCCCGCATGACGGTAACGTAATCGCCAAGCTCGAAAATTTCGTCGAGCCTGTGGGAAATATAGATGACAGTCACATTATTTTCGCGAAGGGCCTTTACTAATTTAAACAGCCTGTTAATCTCGCTTTCGGAAATCGCGGCTGTGGGTTCGTCCATGACAATGATATCGGCTTCCGCGGCTACAGCTTTCGCTATCTCCACAATCTGTTTTTTTGCCACGCTCAGGGTGGAAACAAGCTGCCGCGGATCGATGGAGGGTTCGAGGCTGTACAATACATCGACGATTTTTTTAACCTTGTCTGTTTTCCTTAAGAAACCGAATGTTGTTTCTTCCATACCCAGCGTCAGATTTTCTTCGACTGTGAGCTGATCGACAACATTGAGTTCCTGAAAGAGCGTGCTGATTCCCTTCTGTTTCGCTTCCTTGGGATTATGGGCGTGATAGTCCTTTCCGTTAAGCAGTATGACACCGCCGGATCTCGGCAGGGCGCCGGTAAGGATCTTAATCAAGGTGGATTTCCCCGCGCCGTTCTCGCCTACCAGGCAGGGGACCGTGTTTCTTTTTATATTGAAACTGACATCATTTACTGCCAGCACGCCGGGGAAGCTTTTTTCCAGGTTTCGGATTTCCAGGACATTTTCAGTCATATCTACACCCCATTCATGATTTTAAAAAGGGAGGAAGATGTAAATCTTCCTCCCCAAACATTCAAAGCCTATTATAAACTTTTTTCGTTATTTTACAGTAGTTCCGAACTGATCATTTAACCACTTCACCGCAGTCGCGCGGGGCATGGTCCAGTAGGAAATGTTGTATGCCTTCGCGAACATCTCTTTTGCCGGCTGGGAGACTTGAGGTAGTTTGCCGTCTTTTATCGCAAAGAGGATGTCAATCCTGCCTTCTCCGGTTTCCTTCGGGGGAAGGCCCATGGAAAGCTTGAGGGAGCTGTTGGGATCGTACACGCTCTTCATTTCGACTTCGTCGAAGTCTACGGAGCAGACGATTTCCGTGAGGGGCTTGCCGTTGTCCATTTTTCCTCTTCCCATCTGGGTCAGGCCGGCCATGGTGCCGACTGTCAGGTTGGAAGCTTCGGAGTAGATGAGGTTCACTTCGGGGCGCTGGGTAATAAGGTCTGTAATGATCTGCTTAGCGGCATCGGCGCCTTTTTCAGCATTCATACAGCCTAAGTCAGTCGCCTTGGGATCCACGGAGAGAACGCCTTTCACGAAGGGATCGGTCCGTCCTGATTTTACTTCCGTGTGGTTGGGCCAGCCGAGTTCAACCATGACGATGGGCTTGTTGGGGAAAGCGGCTTTCCACTGCTTGGCCATTTCCGCGCCCATGGCGAAGGAAATACCCGCTTCATCGCTGCGTGCGACAGGAATACCGGTGGTGCCCAGGGGGCTGAAGAACGATGCCACAAAGATACCTTTCTTGATGGCTGCTTCCACACCGGGGGTGGCGGCTTCCGCGTCCCAGATGTGAATGGTGGCCATGTCCATGCCCTGAGCAACGATCTGGTCGATGTTCTGGGTCATGACGTTTCCGTCGGATTTACCGTCAAAGGCAAAAACTTCGGCACCGTACTTTTCCATGGCATACTTTTTTGCTGCGGTGAATGACCCCTGGTGAAATACGTTGGTCATGTCGGAAACAAAGTATGCGATCTTTAAACCGCCTTTTGTTGACTTTTCAGTTCCGCCCGCCGCGAAGACGAGGGACGCTGAAAGGATTATTAGCACTGATAATGCTAATACACGTAATGTTCTTTTCATTTCATTCTCCTTTAAATCGTTTAGGATTATTTTTTAATTCCCTGACAGGGAATTCTAATACCAAGCGCCAAGGCGCCTAAAACCTTAATAGTAATAACCTCCTTATAAAGAGATTTACAGAACCTTCAACGTCCTGCATTTACTTAGTATTTTCACCTGTAAAATCGTATTTGTCAAGTAAAATTTTATATGTAAACTCATTTTTTTTATAACAAATGGCAATAAAACCGGTTCCAATCTGAAATTTATTTATTAATACCTTGCATAGCATTGGGGACAGTCGTGAAAACAGTGATGAGACCAGGTTCCATGCTCTATATAGCGCCCCACATCGACAGACAGGGTGCAGAGACAGCCCTGTTTTTTCCGCTGTCCCCTGTCCTGCTTTTCGCTGGCGCCGGGGCCGAAAAGGCGGTTTAGTTTTCTTCCGTCCACGCAGGCGCCGGGCAGAAGCAAGGGTTCACCCGGAAAAGACTCACAGCAGCTGCGGATGGCAATTCCTGTCCTGCGGGAGGCCTCAGCCAAGGGCCTTACAAGCTCCGCCGCCGCCTGACGGCCTGCCTCCCGGGACAGGTCGGGATACATAAACTCGATGCCGCTGCGGGCTGCCCGCCGCTCGACCTTTTTATAGTAATCTATAAAAGATAGGGTTATTTCTTTAAGGCCCAGCCTGCAGGCGCCCTGAAAAATTTTACAGGCAGATTCGTCCGTACAGCCGGGTGTCCACTCCCTAGTACCTTTCTTTCTGTAATATAGAAGAGGATCAACGCACAGGGTCACCGTGCCCGGGCCGTCCAGTTCAAGAAGCCGCGCGGCCTGTTCAAGCTGTACGGAAACAGGAGGAGCCTTCGGCTTGATAACCGGATCGTCAGGCAGGATAGTAAAACGGTACCAGAATTTATACGAAGACCCTGTACGAGTGTCACGGGGAGCGGCGCTGCCGGAGACAAGCCTGTGCCGCGCCTTGAGCCATTCTGAAAAATCCTGGCTCCACAGTCCGACTGAATGGATCTCTTCCGGCGTAAACCGCAGTTCCCGTACGGGCTGCATGAGCCCGGCCGGATGGAAGATCCCCTCGCGCAGCCCGCGAATCAGTTCTTCCGTATAAAACGCGGGCATGTCGGTGCGTCTGCTCGCAACAAGCACCAGTTTTTCCGCGCCCTGCCGCGAGGCAATTTCCCGTGCATACACCGTTTCCATAGCCTGATTGTACCATAACCATACCGCTTGACGAAACCGGACCCTCCCGGTAATGTTTTGACGGAAAATTGAATTTGAAAAGATTATATTCAGCATGAAACGGAGCCGGCTTTATCTCGCCCTCATCATCGCAGCTGCAGCAGGATTCCTGGTTTACATCCTGTTCCCCCTGACCAGCAGGAAATGGGACCTGAAGGAAGACCCGGGAGCACTCGAGGCAAAGAAAAAGGCCCTCGACGCCTCGGCAGACACCGTAAAAATGTCCGGAAGAGCGGCAGGCCCGGCCGGCAGACGGCCAAACATTATCATCCTTCTTGCCGACGACCTCGGCAAAACGGAAATATCACTGTACCGCGGCAGAAAAGTTGAAACACCCAACATCGATTCCATAGGCCGGCAGGGCGTCATCTTCACCAATGCCTACTGCACAGCCTCCATCTGCAGTCCTTCACGATCATCCCTCCTCACCGGCAGGTATCAGCAGCGTTTCGGCAACGAGCTGCAGATTGCGGAACGTTATCCCCTCAACAGGATCGAATATTTTATGTACAAGTATTTCGTACCCACAGGCAGGTGGAAAGTCCGGGACCTCGAACGTTACCCCTCCAAAAAACAGATGGCGAAACAGGGCCCCCCCCTGTCCGAAATCCTGCTGCCCGAACTGCTCAAAACCGCAGGCTACCGTACCGGCATTACGGGCAAATGGCACCAGGGCTGGGCGGAGGAAATGGTCCCCGGCAGCAGGGGCTTCGACTACCAGTACGGTTTCTACGAGGCCTATTCCCTGTAC
>SPDA01000304.1 GCA_004525155.1 Spirochaetales bacterium | reverse complement strand
GAAAATAAGACGGATTATTTATTCAAAACCGATATTTTCAAGAAAAACGTACCCTACCGGGTTGCTTTCACCTTCGGTTTCCAGAATCTTACCAAGACGTTTCTCGAGTCCGATGTTCTCATCAAACATACACTGGATTCGATCATCCTAGGCGCCAGGGTGGATGTCAATATAACGGATTTTCTGACCATAGTTACCAGGCTCGACAGCAGTATCTATTCCTTCGGGCAGGAAGCCCTCCTCGGCATCTCAAATCCGGGGCCCGGGAATTACCTTTTCCAGGTATCCGCGGGCATCAATATAAATGTCGATACGATAGTCGAAAAAATCAGGCTGACTGCCGCGGAATAACCGCCAACCTTACTCCGGCATGCCAATCCGCAGATTCTCCCGATAAAAAAAGGCCGCGGAACTTCTGCCCCGCGGCCTTAAATCTTTATTAACTCATGTTACCGGATGTGGTCTGTCTGTATAACCTTGCCGGCTGTTATCCGGCTCTTCTCAGCCGGAATTCAGGGTTCCAGTGAAGAATACTAATTGGTACCGGCAGCGGGGGTTTCCTGGTGCATCTTCTTCTTTTCGAGAGTTCGTAACACCTGGAGTTCACCGAGCTTCTCAAACTCGGATGTCCGCCGTGATGATTCCCTATTGCCGAGAATACCCCATACTTCCTCATTGTTCACATCCATATCGAGAGTGAGAACAGCCTTGTCGTAGGTAACGGTAATGTCCTTGATATAGGTTATAAAGTCGCCGCCTTCCTGTTCCTTATCCCTGGAAAACCGGATTCCCATAAGCTTGACGGAAGGTGTAGCTTTCGGATAGAGAGGGAATCTTGTAATTTCCCGGTTCCGTACTTCCTGGATGTAATTGGGATTGTTCCAGGTAAGGGTCCTCCAGCCGTCAAAATAAAGGTAACCCATGAAAATGGACATTTCTTTGTTGCTCTGGTCCTTGAGAATAACTTCGACTCCCTGGGGAAAGTTGAGGCCGAGGATGTTCAGGGTGACGGTTTTTACCACGCCGACATTCTTAAGAACGCCGTACCCGTCGAATTTTGTCCTGTTTACGTCTGCCGTATCCTCGGAAACGGTCCCGTCAGCTGCAACGATTGTTTTCCTCATATACATGGGGATTTCAAAAGGCGGCCGGACCAGGGCCCAGGAATTGTAGGGTTCCAATGGAAAATGAACTCGCACACCAAGAACCTTTTCACCGGGGTATTTCTTGGCATCAGCCTTTACGGGCACTTCTTTCGTGATGGAATTCGACTGATTGATTACTGTTCTGGACGATGAGGCGAGCAGGACTTCCCAGTTATTGAGCGCCAGAGAGGTCTTCATCAGCGCTTTTTCATCTTCTGCAAATCCCGTTCCAGCCTTATCACCGAAATCGATAATTGTTGCTTCATTTTCGTTGGGAACATTTGACCCGCTCACGGCATAGTCAGCGGCCAGGGTAGAAAAATCTATTAATATTGATTCCTCTGCAAAAACGCCGGCGCTTAATATCAAAAACGCGGCTCCTACCAATAGAAGAATGACGAATCGTTTCATCCACTAACTCCTTTACATGTAGATAATGTAACACTTAAAATTATACAGAATGAAATCCTTTTGTCAACGACTTTTATTTTTTTTTTGACTGCCGGAAACACCCGTTTAAACGCTGCCGGGATGGGGTTCCTGGCCGTTTATCGTAATTTTTACCTCCTTGATTTGTTTAAAATTGAACATTACCGAACGTTTTACATTGTCGATTATTTCTCCGAAGGAAAGGGGAACTTCACCCTCCTCAGCCAGCAGAAAATGCTTGGAAAAATCCAGGTACAGGACACCTTTCCTCAGCAGTACACTGTTTACTGTCGTGGATTGGGGCAAGAGTCTCGCAAAATTCAGATTCATGGGTCCCAGGGCCAGATCCCTGACATAAATCTCAACCGCCTTTTCCAGGTTTTTCCGCGCCGGCAGCTCCCTTGTTTCGCCCTTTATCTGACCGTTAACCATGTCCGGGAAAAAAAACACCTTTTCCGACTCCTTCATTCCGTTAAAAAGGAAAAGGACAAAGGAGATGAGAAAAAATAATAAAAGAAGCCCGCCCCAAAAAAGGGAAACTCTTTCCCTCATAATCTTGATTGTATTACTGAGTAAAGCCAACAGTTGTCTCAAAATAATTTATAAATTCCTTTATGCCATTATAGATGCCCCTGGACAGTTGTATCAAGTAGTCTGCACTGCCGAGAAGCGCCGCCTCGTCATTGTTGGTGACAAAGCCCAGTTCGATGAGAACCGAAGGCATCCGGGCATTTCGCACAACAAACCAGGACTCCTCCTTAAGGCCCCTGTTTTCCGTTTTCTGCCCAGCCTCCTTTATGACGCTGTCCAGGATCTTTTTTGCCAGAATGATGCTCTCAACCGTGAATTCCTCCTCCAGCATGCTGTTCAGAATGGGAAGCACCTCTTCGGGTTCATCCGGGTGGGTTTCAGTGCTGACCACGGTGCGCCGGTATTCCGGAGGGAGGTACCAGACTTCTATGCCCTTTGCCTTGGAATTAAGGGAGGCATTGGTGTGGATTGAAATGAAGATAATGGCCTCGTTCCTCCCTAGATGGATGCTGTTGGCCATCTCCACTCTTTCCTCCAGGGTGGGATAGGTATCGGAATTTCTTGTCAGAAGAATTTTCTTGTCCGGATAGGCAGCGGTGAGGGCAGCAAACAGATCTATCGACACGGCAAGGTTTACGTCTTTTTCGGTTATTTTAACCGTCTTTCCGGCGGCAGCATTGCCGTCTGTCCTGTATCCGCCGATGGTGCCGGGGTCCTTGCCGCCGTGACCTGGATCTATGAGGATCGCGGCCACGCGGAGCCTGTCGGGATCTGCGGGTTCCATAACCAGGAGCGACTTTATTGCCGTAACGGCGTCGTCGGGAAACATGAGTCTTCCGTTGTCCTCGCTGACGGGAGTAATGGGGCGGCGTTCCCGGTAATTTATCAGGATCCAGGGGCTGCCCACCATGAAGCTTATGCGATCCGTTCCCCTCGATATTATCCCCATTCGTCTGAACGGCTCCCACTTGAGAGAAGCGTCCAGTTCTTTCAGTAACTGGAACACCTCCGTCTCGCCGAAGACCGGCCGTATTCCCGCTTCGCACAGGATGAGGATAACAAGGATAACCGTAAACGTTTTCAGTCTGTGCATGCCGCCTTCATCCTGCTGATTACAGGCCCGTCAAAACCGCTTTTACGGACGGTATCGATAATCCATAATCCGCCCTGGACACCGCCCCGCAGCAGGGCCGTCCAGAACAGCTTCCCCAGGACTGCAGCCGCAGGCAAACCGCCGGCCCGCGGCTCGTCCTTGAGCCCCTCATCCGAAGCCGTACCATTCCAGTCAACGGGGGTTACTCCGGTTTCTCCGATTATCCTGTTCCATACCGCGGACAGCGTGTTCCCGTGCCAGTCCCTGTGCGTTTCCTTTTCCAGGCAGGGCAGTTTGAAAACACGCAGTTCGCAATCCTCCATACCATCAGGGATCGCCCCCGGCCCGGGGAGGGTGATGGATGACGGCATGCCGCCGAAAGAGCTGATGTTCCGGCTGTCGGCCAGGATAAAAGCGTCCGGCGCCTGGGGTGGCCGCCTGCCGAAGAGAAACTCGCAGGTCGAAGGCGTATCCGGTCTGAGGCGAACCAGCATTTTTCTGACTCCTTCCTCCGCGGCGTTAACCGCATCCTCCCGTTTTGCGGCGCAGGCCAGAAGATTGCCGCATTTTTCCACGTTGTTTCCGGGAAACACGATCGAATCTCCGGGCTTCCTCATGATAAACACATCGCGTACATCGGCAAGCGCTTCCGCTTCCTCCCTTCCCTCTATGGATTCGATGATGCCGGGAATGGAAATAAAAGCCCGTTCCGCCGAATACCAGCTGCGGGCGGGAAGAAGATTTCCCGGATCAAGCCCGAGGGCAATACGCAGAGCAGCCTCGGTAAGAGGAACACCGCTGGCATAGGGGTACGTCCAGCCCGACATGTACCCCCCCGAAAGCCGGGCGGCGATCTCCCCTATGACGGGCCCCTCCGGCGACAGCTTAACGTCTCCCTTGGCGGCCCCG
>SPDA01000254.1 GCA_004525155.1 Spirochaetales bacterium | reverse complement strand
TTTCCCCCGAACTCGATATAACAGGAACCCGCTCCGTTGTAGGCCGCAGGCTGGTCGCCGCCCTGCAGATCCGCAAGTATGGATGCGGCCCCGACGCGCGCAGCGCCTTCGGCGAACACGCCTGCCTTTGGCGTTCCGACACTCGCCACGTCACCGACTGCGTAAACACCGGGAAACCGTGTCTTGAGGTTCCCGGGATCGACGGGAATCCAGCCGTTCTCCGTCATGCCGCTTGCCGTGACCACGCCCGGAACACAGTGTTTCGGGATACCGAGGAACAAGTCGTACGGCAGCTGACTGCCGTCGTCAAGAACAGCAGTGCGGCGCGCCGGGTCGAGAGCTCGCACAAGCCGATTGGGGACGAAGGCAATGCCCCGCTCCGCAAAAGCATCCAGCAGCGCCTTGGAAGTGGCAGGCGACGGAGGTATGGGATTGCCGAAAGGCATGACGAGGCTTATTTCGCAGGCGCCGCGCAAACCGCGCAGGAAAAGATAGTCATGCAGCAGCAGGGCCGCTTCGCTGGGTGCCGGCGGGCACTTGAAAGGCGCAGAGGTCACGCCTACAATCGCGCGGCCTTTCGAAAAGGCGGGAAGCACCTCCCGCAGACGCAAAGCACCGGCAAAGGAGTAAAACTCGTTGCCGCCTTCGGCGAGCCCCGGTGTGGCAGCCTGATCATAATCGGCGCCAAGCGCAACGACCAGCACGTCTGCCTCATATGTCCCGCCGTCAGTTGTGACTCGCCTTTCTTCAGGGTCAATCGCGGTAACTGTTTCCTGACGAAAGACCACACCGGGCTTCGAGATACTGCTGTATGAAATTCGGACAGCGTCAGGCGTCTTTCGGCCGAACATGACATCGAGCTTTGAGTAGCCGAAGCAAAAGGTGTCATTCTTGTCGATCAGGGTAAGATCGAGCCCATCGCCGAGCGATTCGGATAATATCGTACTCAATTCGAGTCCCCCAAAACCGGCACCCAGGACAATTACCCGAAGTTTCATTGCTTATATCCCCTTTTTTTTGATTTTTTTTACAGCTTATCGAACAAATCAGCGTCGCGGCATGTCCGCTTCCGATGCATTCGCACTTTTATGTCTCCCTGGTATATCGTTAAATCGCTCAAAAGCCCATCTGAGGTAATCATCCAAGGCTTCAGAGCAGGCGCCCCTGTTTTGCTGCAGAGTATCTTTCGCTTCCTTCGTGCCGATATTCGCCAATGCGATTATGGCATTTCTCTGCATAACCGGCACCCTGCCATTCCGCAGCATCTCCGCAAGGTCCGGGCATTTTTCCAGTCCTCCCAGCGTCCGGTGGCTGCTATGATTGACCGGATCAAATCCCGCACGAGGATCCGGCTTCCTCGGCTTGAGCTGTTGATTTACCGGGCAGGCATCCTGGCATATGTCGCAGCCGCAGACCCAGTTACCCATTTTCCTGCGCAATTCCTGCGGGATATCATCCTCTCTGCGGGTCAAGGGATTAATACAGAGAGCCGGATTCACCTTATACGGAGCATAAAGCGCTCCTGTCGGGCATGCCTTCAGGCATCGTCCGCAATTTTCACAAGGGAGTTGCGGGGGTTCGAGAGTATCCGGTTCCAGTTCAGCTTCCGTGATGACTGCGCGCAAAGCAGCAAATGAGCCGAATTGCCTGGTAAACAGCAGCCCGTTTTGTCCATATGACCCAAGGCCGATTCTGCCTGCCGCATACTTAAGCGGAATCTGTTGTCCCTGTATAGCCCGGTAGCCCGCCTTCATAATAAATTCCGTCACCTTCTCGGCTATCTGCCGCACCACCGGGTAGTAAGCGTAAGTCCTGGCCGTTTTGCCCTGCAGATTATTTCCAGTTTTCCCGTAGTCACAGTTCTCATCGAAGGCGTAAGCGCCAATGAAAACAACAGACTTTGCCGATGGAAGCAGACGTCGAACATCGGATAAATCCCCGAAGAAAGCCATGGGCTCACTGGGGAGCATGTAGTCCTTCCCCGAGGCGCCGGTTTCCCGAAGCCGCGCAGAGACCTCCCCGATATATCCGGCATACGTACCCGCGGGTGCAGCCGTCACGAGATCCGCTCCGTCGGCTGAGGCAAGAGCGGCAATTTCGTCTTTTAGCGACATGCTATTCATTATTCCGCCCTGGTCTCCTAACCGCATTATTAATTTTTTAATTATACCGGTTTTTCCATAAAGTTTGCTACTATAACACTCAAGCTTTTGAATTCCATAATCAGACTATTGTTTACTTTCCCATGTATATTCCGAATTTTTCGGTATCAATCATGGCCGGTACTATTTTCAGGAGTTCCAGCTGTGCAAACAAATATTTTTGCATATTAGGAGATCCGCACATATAAAATTTCGTTGTTTGGTCGATGATATATTCAGAAAGTGTCTCTCTGGTTAAATATCCATTTTTCCAGTCAAAAGAATATTTATTTTTAATTTTATTTTTATCCAGGTTATTGATAACTAAAATAATTTTTAAATTTATTTTTTTGCTTAAATCATGTAACTGATCGAGATAAAACAAATCCTCAATATTTTCGTTTGCCCAGAATAATATTATTTTTGCGCTTGATTTGCTATATGCCAGGTAATCCAAAATACTGATGAATGGTGTAATCCCTATACCGCCTGCAATGAATATACTTTTATTATCCTTTATAACATTATCAGCAAATTTCCCCAAGGGTCCCTGAATCATAACAGGTGCCGGCGGTTTAATGGAATGAAGAATATTTGTGAACTTCCCCAATTTTTTTACGGTTATTCCTACAAAGTCCTCGCTTAACCTGCTCGTAATTGTAAAAGGGTGAGGTTCACTCCATTCATTTTCCTTTTTTATTTTCAATAATAAATACTGCCCTGCTTTCCGTTCTGCAAACCTTGGCGGTAACGGTTTTATTTCAAATGAGGAAACCGACGGATTTTCAATTTTCACAGAAATTATTTGTGCCTCGGTATATTCATTCATTTTTGCCGCCTTTATGAAATTAATGGTATCATTAATTTCCTTTATTTATCTATTCCGGTATACAGATACACTTTTTAAACTGTAAAGATGTCCGACAAAAACATCCACTTCCCGGGACGATAGATTTCTCTAAGCAAGGGCGTACTCTATAAGACATCGTTTACACCTTAATTGCGTTTCAGTTAATTATCAATTGTTTTTTTCCAAAATTCAAAAGGGCATTTAACGCCTCATGAAGCCGCCTGGCGACCACGAGCGAGGGTGATTGAGGAACTGTACGAACTGCACAGGATCATCGAATGGGTACGAGTCCGCCGGATTCTCGGTGCGACCGTGGTGTCAGCATAAGACCGCAAAGCGCGGGCTGTGTCCGCAGCAGATGTTTAAAACCCCGCATGAACGTAAATTCGCCACGACAGCTGTATTGGTAAAGGGTGAAAATATCAGTATCCGGCGCTATATTGCACTCAGATATTTGCGTCCACAATATCTATAACATCGTGGATATAGTCCCATTGACCATACTAGTTGTTGACACCAAGAACAATGTAGGTGTTTTCAACGGGGAAATAGCAATATATATATGTGAATCCAAATGTACCGCCTGTGTGGTGTAAATATATTCTTCCATTTTCCGTGGTTTCAACTACGCCCATTCCATAGAGAGAAGAGACTTCCGGTTCAGTTGGTGATTCAGTCAGGATTCCGCTGGATGTCATGTCGTTGAATTGGGTAGGTGTAATAAAAGTAGGAGTGAAGATGGATTTTATAAAAGTCAGAACATCGAAGGTAGTGGCGATGATGGCGCCATCCGGAGTATAAAAATGTAAATCGGAAATATCATAAATGGTTTTATCCAGATAATAGGAGAAATATCCCTTCGTCAAACCTGCAGGATCAGCACCAACGGAATCGAAGGTGGTGAAATTCAATCCAAGAGGCTGGAAAATCTCGTTTTGCAGGATTATATGTATGGGAGCAGCGTAAATCTTTTCGGCAATCAACCCGAGCAATAAATAACCGCTGTTTGAATAGCTGTACTGTGTTCCACTAACCGACGTGGCAGGTATGCCGTAAATTAATTTCAACTTCTCACGTATAGTGCCCCCACCCGTCATATTATTGAATATATCGAAGGGGCCGGCCAGTATGTCATGTAAATAGTCGGGAATTCCGCTCGTATGATTAAGAAGTTGAAGGATAGTTGCGTCCCTGGTATTTGCAATGTTATCAAGAATTTCCGGCTCAAGATAATTGCTGATCATATCATTCATACCAATGAGACCAGCTTCAGCCATTTTGATGAACAAGACCGCCATGTATATCTTCGTACAACTCCCTATTTTCATCCGGCTCGTTTTAGAAACCAAGGATTGTGACTCTACATCGGCATACCCGGAGGCACCTGCCCAGAAGCCGGCCGGTGAATCGATGAGAAATGTGATTCCAGGCATTCCATTAGCGGTACACTTATCCAGCATTGCCTGATATTTGTCGGCAAGGGCAGCCGGCAATGTATTAGCAGGGTATACTTGTCCGCTATCATAATTCAACTTCTGCTGCTCCGTAAGCGAACAACCGTTCAGGAAAACCATGATTAACCCGAAAGCAAATAAATACTTCATTTTTTACCTGCTCCTAAAAAATATCCAAACCC
>SPDA01000144.1 GCA_004525155.1 Spirochaetales bacterium | reverse complement strand
GTGTCTTCCGACAGGAATTTTGCGGATCCGGTAAAAAACAATTCACGTACGTTCCTGTATTCTTCAATTTTGTCCAGGCTACCGCCGGAAAGCACATCCTGCTTAACCTCCTCGGCGTAGCGGTAGGCGTCCATGATGGGCACATCGGATTTGTCGTAAGTAAGGTATCCGGCCTGCTCCATAATTTTCAGATTGCCGAGCAGAGCGTCAACCTGTCTTTTATACAGAACGAGGTAATAATAGGAAAGATGGGGTGCGAAACTCTCCTCGAAATTTTTCTTGGGCCAGTTTATAAGCAACTTGCCCTTTTCAGTGAGAGGAATGTTGATATCCGTTTTCGTACCGTCCGGAAGAGTGGCGCCGGTTAGAATTATGCGGTCCTTCCTGGCCTCGATTGAGGGATTTCCCATCCAGTCGAGAAGGGCGGAAAAGGCAAGCTGCGGAAAATATTTTCCTTTAAATTTATAAAGGATCTCCAGTCTCCGGCGTACACCGTCCTCATCAACGATGATGTTGGGAAACCCGGCTCCCTTTGCCTGCGACAGGATGGGCAGAATTGCCGGCCGGATGTCTATCGCCACCTCCAGGGTATCGCCTAAAGAGGAGACATTCTTCAGGTTCTCGTTTTCCAGGGCATAATCCTTGGTATTCTGGCTCACGTCCGGATCTTCCTGCGGAAGCATGTTCACGGTAAAAAAGGCATTACCGAAAAAGCGCGCCGCCTGCCCCAGGTAAATATCGTTGTTTTTGGCAATGGTTTCAACCTTTCCCAGCATGGCATTCTTCGACTGTTCCGTAAGTCCCTGGAGATCTGCTATGTAATCCTTCGCATCCCGGATGGATATGCTGCCCGCGGAAATGGCGGAAAACAGGGCGCTCACGTTTTCGTTGATCTTTACAAACTCCTGGCCGAAAAGTTCGGGAATCTCGTCCTTGAGCACCGTGGAATTGACGGCCATGGGGCTCTCCTCCACAAACTCGATATCGAATACCGCGTAACCGGCGCTGAATTCCTTCATGGTGATAAGCCCGTCCGCCAGAATCTCCCTGCTCCAGGGGTACAGACCCACCTTGGCTATGGCCAAATCGTCGATATTCAGGAGCAGGATATTCCGGTTTTCCTGAATAGGGGGTTTTATTTTCAATAAAATGTCATACAGCCTGTTTTCCGATTTTTCATAAAAACTGGTGAGATGCAGCAGGCTGAACAGGAGGGCAATACCGAAAGCGATGATAAAATCGAACAAGGATTTCCTTTTCATTATTCTTATCACTCCATAGCATATGGATTTGTAAAAAAGTATATACGACTTTCGCAAATAAATATAGTGTGGAACTGCGTGTTACGGGCGGCGCCGCGGCCTGTTTCTGTTATGCTTCAACCCGGAAAAAAGGACCACTACCACCGTTCCCGCAGTTATAAACAGGGAAGCTGCGTAGAAAAAACGTTTGGGTATTTCGTTAAAGAACACATAGCCAAAAAGACCGCCGAAAATAAACTGGCTCATATTGACAAGGGTAACGGTTTGAATTCTGAACACTTTCGCCGCATGATTCAATATGGAATGCCCTGCAACGGTACTTATCAGGGCAAGCAGTATGGTCATCAAAATATTATGCCCGTTCAAGCCCTCCCAGGGCTTTACAAAAAAAAGGCTTGCCAGGAAGGAACAGAGGCCGCTCACGGCGTACACGGGAACGAGGTAAACCCAGAGCCCGGAGGATCCCCTGTTCCTCCTGCCCAGGGTGAAATAGACCGAGAAAAATATCATCGAAATGAAGGAGAGCATATCCCCGGAAAAGGTTTCCCGGCTTATGTGAAAATCGAATACCGCCAGCAGCGCGGCGCCCGCAAGGGCGAGAACGGTCCCGGCAAGCTCCGGCCCGTTGATCACTTCCTTAAGAAAGAGGAAGGCGAAAAAGGGCATGACGATCGGCGCCATGTTCACTATCAGTGTGGTATTGGCGGAGAGGGTCATCCTGGCCCCGAAAAACCAGGTGATGAAATGAAGGGAAAGGGCCATACCCGGCAGAAGTGCCGGCTTCAGGAGTGCCGGCGACAGGGGAATTTTTTTCTTTTTCAGATCCCGGAAAAACAGGGGGAGAAGAAAAATTACCGCGGCGAACTGCCGGTAGGAGGCAAGCAGAACAGGGTGAAGGGTGGAGGCTTTTACCATGATTATGGAAGAAGCGCCGGCACAGACGCCGAGCAGGAGCAGCAAAAACTGTAAAACCATGATGCCTACTATGTTCCCGGATTGCATTCTGGTCAAGGGAATAATTTTTATATATACTGTCACACGCCATGCAAACCACCTTTTCACATACGGACATAATCTCCATAACGGACTTCACCGCCTCCCAGATTCTCTACCTTTGCGAAGCGGGCAGGCACATGCACGATCTTGAAAAATCGGGGAAGCGTTATTCCCTTTCGGATACCTGCAGATTCCGCAGCCTCGCATCGATGTTCTATGAACCCAGCACAAGAACGCGCGCCAGTTTCATTACCGCCATGAGGGAACTCGGGGGACAATCGGACGGTTTTTCCGGCACCGAAGGAACCTCGGTCATGAAAAAAGAAACCATCCGGGACACGATCATGATGATGGGCGCCAACCATTTCGATGTCATTGTCATGCGCCACCCGCTGGACGGTTCCCTGCAATGGGCAGCGGATATATCTGCCAGTCCCGTCATAAACGGCGGCGACGGCAAAAACGAGCACCCCACCCAGGCGCTCCTGGATCTCCTGACCCTTTACATGCTTAACAATAATAATCTGGACGGCATATCCATAGGATTCGGCGGTGATCTCTCTCACGGCCGTACGATCCGTTCCTTGAGCCTCGCCCTCTCGCATTTTAAAAACATCACCATCCGCTGGGCGGCGGAGGATTTCCTCGGCATGCCCCCGGACCTTTCGGACATGCTTGCCCGCAGGAACGTCAAGGTGGTGCGGGAGGCCGCGGTAAAGGATGTCATGAAGCAGGTTCAGTACTACTACATGACGAGGCCCCAGCTGGAGAGGATGGAAGGCATTAGCCAGGCAAGGATTATCGAGATGATGCGGCTCTACCGCATCGATCTGCAGAAAGTGGAAGGGCTGGATGTGAAGATCCTCCATCCCCTTCCCGTAAACAGCGAAATCGCGGAAATAGACTACCAGGTTTTTTTCAGCCGGGCCCAGAGTTTCTTCAAACAGGCCGAATTCGGCATTTTCATGAGAAAGGCCCTTCTTTACGAAATGCTCAAGGACGGAGACTATATTCACTTCAACGATTCCCTGCCTCAGAAACTCTGTGAAGGCAACAACCGGCTTCCGCGCAGAATCCACGAAGACAGAAAGCACGATATGTTCATCGACAAGATTACCGAAGGCGTGGTATTAGACCACCTCAAACCCGGCTTAAGGCGGGATATAGACGATGTCCTCGGTCTCGAGGACAAGGGCTATTCATGCATCACCGCGGCCATAACAGGTAAAAAAAATCCCTTTCTTAAAACAAATCTCAAGGAGCTGACGGAACGGGAGCTCAAATCCCTGGCCCTGCTCTCCCCCGAACCTACCGTCAACTATATTCGCAATGGAAAGGTAACCGAAAAATTCGTATACCTGCTGTGCGGGAATACCAACTGCATAACCAGGATCATTCCGGAAGACGTGCCGCCGCGCTTTTATAACGACGAAGGAATCCTCCGCTGCCGCTACTGCCGGCGTGAATACAGGGTAATAAACCGCAAAGTCTCTCCAGGGGAACTCGAGGATTACAGGCGCGCAATTCCCCAGGCAATCCTGCCGGTGGAACAGCACTGAGGTACCGCGGCGCCGCGGTCAGGAATCCGTATCGACTCCCAGTTTTTTAAGCTGATCGTTTTCTTCCTTTCTGGAAATGTATTCATGACGTTTCTGGTTTGCCTTGATATAACTGTTCTTAATCGCGTTAATTTCAACTTTGATGCCGAGAACGATATTCCGCTGTGCAGACGACAGTTCGCCTCGGAAATAGGCATCCACGGCGGGAAGCGTCCGCAGAATTACCTGTACGTCATCCAGGCTGGAAGACAGGAACTGAAGCACCTTATCTTCCGGGGCGGCCGCGAGTTTCTGAAAAGCGGGATTCTTTCTGCTTGCAAGGGATGAGAGATTCCTGGTTCTTCTTGCCAGCTGGTCCATAAACCTGCGGTAATCCAGCCTGGCTTTCTTGCTTGTGTTTGTTCGCGAATCAACATACTCCACATTATAGATGAACTGCTCCGACTCCTTGCTGGATAATCTCCTAAGCCACCGTCTGAACCGCTCGCCGAATGAAAGTTTTTTATTAATAAGTAAATTCTGGGTTTCCTGAAGTTTTTTCGCCGCTTCCTCCAGGTGGACGCTGCCTGCCGCGAGGGCCCGGACTCCATCCAGCAGGATGTCAAGAAACGACTGGGACTCCGTTTCCCTCACCTGTTTTTCTTCCTGGACCCGCAGGGAGTCGAGCAGTCTGCTCTTGAGGCCGCTGTCATCTTTGCCGAAATCTTCCTCGAGTAATTCCTGGATGAGTTCCGGATAAAAAGGCTTTCCGCCCATTACCTGGGGAAATTTCTGCCTGATGATCCGCATGTTGTCATCCTGTCTCGAAAGCCTGCATGCGGGCAGAAGCGTTTTACGGATTTCGTACTTGTAGTTTTCCCTGAGATACATAGCCACATCCTTTAATAGGGCGGCTATATCCATAGTGACTTTCGCAGACTGGGTCCTGGCATCGGCAATGATATTATTGGAAAGGGTATCAGCACCTATTTTTATCCTGCTGAGGGCTTCGGCCAAAATTCTCGTATTGGGATTCGGCGCGTTCTCCGATAAATTCTCCCATGAGTAATACTTGATAAGCCCGGCAAGCAGCTTGACACGGCCCATGTTCAGAAAATCGAGGTCGTACTGGTAGTAACTGTCGATAAATTCGAGCTGGCTTTCAAAATCCGACATGCGTACGCTTAAACTGTCCATTTTTGTGGACTCCGTAAAGGGCGAATCGTCGGGTATCTTAATCTCGGAAGATTTCTTGTCGAATTTATAATGATCTTCCTTTACCAGGGATTTTCTAAGGAGAATGCTGTAGAGGCTATGGAAAGAGCTGTGGAAGGATTTGAAATTGTCCCTTAAAACCGGCAGAACATTCTTATTTAAAAACTCCCTGCGCTGGGAAAGCGCTTCCTCCAGCATGGAAAGAAAATCACTGCTTTCATTCATGACAGTCAGATTAACGGATAAACTCATTACTTACAAGATTACACTGCTTTCCAGGGCAGGGAAAAGCCTTTATACTTTACTTATGGGTCTTGAAAAAAATTTTGAACCCTGGAAACTGGTAACAGGGCTGCTCCTGAGAAGCGGCAATTTTCCTCAACTCTTCACAGAAGCCAAAAATTCACTTACTGAAGCTTTCGGGTCAGTGGACTATGAAAGTCCGGCACTGCCCTTTACTTATACCGGTTATTACAGCGGGGAAATGGGTCACGAAATTCTCAGGGTCTTCCTCTCTTTCAGAGAACCGGTGGATCCATCTGCTCTTTCGAAGATAAAAATGAAGACCAATGCCCTGGAACACAGATTCATGGAGGAGGAAAAACGCAGTGTTAATATCGATCCGGGCATCCTCAACTTAAGCAGGTTTATCCTTGCCACGACCAAAGATAACGCCCACAGGATACCGCTGGATGCCGGCATTTACGCGGAATTGACCCTGCTCTACCAGCGTAAAAATTTTCAGGCCCTGCCCTGGACCTATCCCGATTTCAGGACGGAAGTTTATCAGGACATCCTCATGGAAATTCGAAATATTTTCCGGGAACAATTGAAGCAGCAGAGCGAATAGCGCCGTAGTACTTCTTAATCATGAAGACCGCAGCGATAAAACCGGCTTATCTTTTATGCCTGCTTTG
>SPDA01000052.1 GCA_004525155.1 Spirochaetales bacterium | reverse complement strand
GGCTGGAAGGGTGGAACGGTTCAAGAAGAAATACGGAATAAAAGAGTAGGACTTTTGTCTTTTCGCATCCTGTCCTTCGGCGAAGCTTTGTGGGACCTGCTCCCGGACGAAAGTGTCCTGGGCGGGGCTCCGCTTAATTTTGCCTACAGGGCGGGAACTCTCGGCAGCGACACAAGCCTTGTAAGCCGGCTGGGCACGGATGAACTCGGCGGCAGAGCCTGGGCGCAGATGAAGCACCTCGGCATGGATGTACGTTTTATCCAGCGGGATTCCTCCCGGCCCACGGGTACCGTAAAAGTAACCTTCGATTCGGCCCGTAACCCGGACTACGTTATCCTGGAAAATGTTGCCTACGATTTTATCGAAAGCACCGGCGAAATGAACGAGGCCGCGGCCGGCGCCGACTGTATCTGTTTCGGTTCCCTCGCACAGCGCAGCTCCGGTTCCAGGCAGACACTGTCGGTGCTGCTCGATCATTTCAGGGGCGGCTATGTCCTCTACGATGTAAATCTCCGCAAAAAATGTTACAGCGAGGAAATAATCCGCGCTTCCCTGCAGAAAGCAAATATCGTGAAACTCAATGAAACGGAGCTTGCTGAACTCAAGGGGATTCTTGGTCTTTCTTCGGATGGATTACAGGCTCTCGCCTCCGAGCTGGTTTCGGCATTCAGCCTGCATTGCCTTGTAACGACCCTGGGCAGCCAGGGGGCTTTCGCCGTTACCCCGGACGGGACAGCTTATTCCCGCGGTTTTAACGTCTTGGTCGAGGATACCCTCGGGTCCGGAGACGCCTTTACAGCCGGTTTTATTTTTGCCCTGCTTTCGAAAAAGCCGGTGGCGGAGGCCCTGACCTTCGGCAATGCCCTGGGTGCACTTGTTGCCGGTCAGAAGGGAGCCACGCAGGAGACGAGCCTCGAAGATCTTCACCGTTTTATGGAAACGGGGAAACAGGGGCCGCCGCATCCCCGGTTCGGCTGACTGGAGGACCTTAAGCCGGATCCGGGCAGAACACCTTCTTAATTTCCGTCAGTGACGAAACAAGAATCGCTTCCAGAGACCTGTCGGAATAGTCCCGGCCGAGCTTGGGCCCTGATGTTTCAAAATAACCCGCTACATCCTCAGCCGGAAAACGCGTTTCGTTTACATCAATGATATTCTTGAGTTCACGGAGGTCTACCTTTCCCCGCTTTTGTTCCTCCGGCGAGAACCCGAAAGTGGCGTTGAATATCCCATCCGTATTCTTGAAGTGAAACTCGGCCATATGCGGAATCTGGTGCACGAAAAGATCCATGTTGTCATGGACGACTCTTTTTTGTGAATCCGCATAACCATGGGAAATATCACCGCATACAAGAAGAGGCACCGAGGTATTCAAATTTTTATTATGCCAGTCTGCCGCCTCGCCTAAAATGTAATCCAGTTCGCCGGGGGTGGAAGGAGGTTCCGCGAAACAGGACATGGGTTCCAGGGTGAGAGCTTTTAAACCCTTTTCTTTAGCCAGCATGGTGAGTTCCTTCATATGGCTCAGGTAACAGGCGATTCCCCGGGCTTTAAGGTGGGGTTTGTCCCTGTAAACGAAACCGGGGCTGGAACCGGCGTAATCGGCGCCGAGGAGAGAGGCGGCGTGAATGAGTCTTTCGTAGGCGGAACGCGCCGCTTTTTCGAGGTAGGAATTATCTGTAAAAAACCCGCCCAGCTCCCTGTGGGATGTGAAACAGCTTTTTATCGATACGCCGAAAGAATCCGCGGTTTTCCTGAGGTCCCGGAAGTACCCGTCTTCGAGCATGTAGAGCTCGAAAAAGCTACCTAACTGAACATGAGTCAGGGAAAGGCTTTTCATCAGGGCGAAGAGCCATTCATAGGAATAACGGTATTCAACCGGATCCGTTTTAACGCCAATATGTACTTTCATGCAGTATTCCTTACAGGGTGAAGATGACTTTGCTGAAAAAACCATTCTTTGCGTGCATGCCGGTAAAAATCTCAACGCCGTCCGAAAGGGGTACCTGGTGGCTTATGAGAGGCGCCACGTTTATTCCCCTGTCCATGTAATCGAGAACGGTAGTCCAGTCATGCCTGCCGAGGGCTCCATTCCCCGGGACCACCCGGGAGTTCCAGGTGCTGAAAATGGTTATTTCCCTTCTGAGAATGGAGGATACTTCCTTTTCTTCCATGGTGAACCTGCCTTCAATATTACCCATAAAGAGCACCTGCCCGAAACGCCCAGCGGTCATTACCGACTGGCGGAAGGTGAGGGGCAGTCCGCAGGCCTCCACGGAGGCGTCAGTTCCCAGACCGCCCGTGGCTTCGTGTATTACGGCCACCGGATCACATTCTGCAGCATTCACGGGGACAAACCCCATGTTTTCGGCTATCGCGAGTTTTTCCCTGTCAACGTCCACAATGAACAGTGTGCGGCAGCCTTTCAGTTTGAGCCACTGCGCGGCCATGTTTCCTATGGGCCCTCCGCCGTAGACCGCGGCGCTTGAGCCGGGTTTTATAGTGAACTTGTTGATGCCGTGAAGGGCTACTGCGCAGGGTTCCGTCATGGCGGCATGAATGATCGATACATGGTCAGGCAGGGGAATGATGTTCTCTTCCGGCACCCAGAGGTATTCCGCAAAGCCGCCGTCCCTTCTGGATCCGAAGTAATCGTAATCGGTACACTGGGCATAGTCTCCGGTTCGGCATGGAAGGCACTGCCTGCAGGGAAGGAGGGGAAACACCGTGACCGCCCGGCCTGCGGTCAGGGAGCTTCCGGATGGAACTTTTTCCAGGTACCCCGCAAACTCGTGACCCATGACAAGGGGGTAATGATAGGCCCCGCCGCCGAAGGCGCGTTTCATGTCCGAACCGCAGATCCCGGAGGATTTGATTTTTACAAGTACCCAGCCCTTTTCCGCCGGTTCCTCCGGCAGCGGTACATCCGTGTATTCGAGAACGGTGTTTTTCTTCAATACAAGCGCTTTCATTGTGCCGCAAGAATAAAGGAAATAGTAAAAATAATCAACCAATATTAATCACCTTGAACAAATTTGACTGAAATTGCTTGATTTTATAAGGCGGTTTCTGTATACTGCCGGCATCATCAGGAGGTATTTCGTGAAAGCAGCTATTCTGGAAGCACTGGATTCCATTACCGTAAAAGATATACCGGAACCGGTCTGCGGGGACAGGGAAGCCATATTGAAGGTTCACGCCTGCGCCGTGTGCGGGTCGGACATCCGCATTTTCCACTACGGCAACAGCAGGGTACAGTTCCCAGCGGTGATGGGTCATGAGATAGCCGGGGAAATCGTGCAGACAGGCCGGGAGGTAACCAGGGTCAAGCAGGGGGATCGTGTAGCCCTGGGCGCGGACGTGCCCTGCGGCACCTGTTACTGGTGCACAAACGGCATGGGAACAAACTGCAGAATAAATTACGCCATCGGTTATCAGTTTCCCGGTGGGTTCCAGGAATACATGGTCTTAAACGAAACCACCCTCAATTACGGTCCCGTAACCCCGATACCCGGGCATGTAAGTTACGAGGAAGCGGCAATCGCGGAACCTCTGGCCTGTGCGGTAAACGGTCTTGAACTGGCCAGCTTCGGTCTGGGCAAAAGCATTTGTATTATCGGCCTCGGGCCTATCGGCTGTATGATGCTGGAGCTCGCGGACATGTACGGAGCCTCGAAGGTATTCGCGGCGCAGCGGTCACGCAACCGCCTCCGCATGGCCGGGCAGTTCAGCCGGAGTGCCCGGTTTATTGCCACGGAAGAGGAGGACCTTGCAGAAACCGTCATGAAGGAAACGGACGGCGAGGGAGTAGACCTGGCCATAACCACTGCCGGTACCGTGAAGGCCCATGAAGACGCTCTGGCAATAGTCCGTCACAGGGGCTATGTAAATCTGTTCGGCGGCCTTAAAAACCAGCCTAAACTCTGCATCGACTCTAACCTTATCCATTACAAGGAATGTTTTGTCATGGGAAGCCATGGTTCCCTGCCTGTTCATCATCAGACTGCCGTCAACCTCATCGCGGGCGGGCATGTGCACGCAAAACAGTATCTTTCCAGAACCTTCCCCTTGAGCGACATTGCCGCAGCCCTCGCTTATCATGAATCTCGGGAAGGACTGAAAGTCATTGTCAAACCGTCATGAAATTTTCCAGGGAGGCTTCCATGAAAAACATAAAGATAGCGCCGTCAATGTTGTGCGCGGATTTTATCCATCTCGGCAGGGACCTCGACATTTTCGCTGAAAGGGGAATTGAATACCTGCACATCGACATAATGGACGGACATTATGTCCCCAATTTCACCCTCGGGCCTGATTACTGCAGGGCGCTTTCCGCATACAGTTCCATACCCCTGGACGTGCATCTCATGATTGAACCGGTGGATTTTTTTATACCGAGGTTCGCTGCCTTTCCGGATACGCTCATAACCTTCCACCCGGAGGCGGTGTACCATCCCCTGAGATCCCTCCAGCTGATCAGGGACCAGGGAGCCAGAGCCGGCATAGCCATTGACCCGGCTACTCCGCTCGGGACGGTCCGACACTTGCTTCCCTACATCGAAGTGCTCTGCATCATGACGGTCAATCCGGGATATTCGGGCCAGGCGCTTATACCGGGAATGATCGACAAGATCCGCGAGGCTTCCGCGTACTGCCGCGAATCCGGTTACGATATCCTCATCGAGGCGGACGGCAACGTGAGCTGGGAGAACATCCCCCTCATGCTGGAGGCGGGCGCTGATATTCTGGTGGCTGGAACCTCCTCGCTTTACGACAAAAAAATGACGCTTGAGGAGAATATAACGCGGTTACGGACCATGTGCGGCCATGCTTGAAGATGAACGGCATATTTTGATAAAAAAACTGCTGGTCCGGAAGACATTTGCCGGTGTTCGGGAAATCGCGGCCTATCTGAGTGTTTCCGAGGCAACGGTACGCAGGGATTTATCGAAAATGGTTAAGGACGGTTTGCTGCAGCGTGTGCGGGGCGGGGCACGGATTCTCGGGGATGAAAAATCTTCTGGACCTGTGCTGCCGGAAATGCCTTTTGAATACCGCAGGGGCCTCTTTCTTGAGAAAAAAAGGAGGATTGCACAGGAGGCGGTAAGGCTGTGCGGCGACGGGGATACCATCATCATCGACGGCGGTTCCACGACTTTCCAGATGGCGGAATACCTCAAAGCCCGCAGGATGACCATAATCACCAATTCCTTTGCGCTGGCGGAGGTTTTGGTTAAAACGTCGGCCAACACGCTCATCCTTCCCGGCGGTGTTTTATACCCGGATTCGCGGCTTGTTCTCGATCATTTTCATACGGATTATTATGCCAATTTCAGCGCGGACAGGGTGTTCATGGGAGTTTTCGGCATCGATGAACAGGGCATGACCAACACGGATACTCTCCTCATCCGTACCGAACGGAACATGATAGAAAGGGCAAGGGAAGTCTACATACTCGCCGACAGCGGTAAGTTCGAACAGCGCGGCAATTTGAGGCTCTGCGGGTTTGACAAGGTTACGGCACTTATTACGGACAGTGGACTTGATGAAAGGCACGAGGACATGCTGAGGCAAACGGGGATCCGCGTCATTATCGTTTGAAAGAACCGGCCGCGGCGGAAATCCGGGCAGCCGGTTGTCCTGATGGCCTCCTTCGTGCCCTTCTGGAAAGGGGCGGAGGCGGCCTTATTAAAATGAAAGTTCTTCGGCCATTTCTTCCTGTGCTGCCACCTCCTGAGCTTCGGGGAGTTCCGTCTTTGCCTCATCCTTGTTTCCCTTGAAGGAAGGTTTGAATTCGACGTGTTCCCCGACGATTTTTATTTTTGAATAATTTTTTCCGTCTGTACCGGCCCATCTGTCCTGCTTAAGCCGGCCCACGACGCGTACACCGCGGCCTTTCTGAAGGTTCCCGTTACAGGCTTCCGCCAGTTTTGCCCAGACCTCCACTTCGAAAAAGGATACTTCGGAGTGGTTTTCGTTGTCCTGCTTGTAAAATCTGTTGGACGCCAGACTGAAAGTGCATACCGGCGTGCCTTTTTTTGTCTCCACCAGTATAGGGTCTTTTGTCAGGTTCCCTTCGATGAGAATTGAGTTCAGATTATTCATATTTTCCTCCGTAACAGTGTGCCAGGGTGGTTCCGGAATCCCTTTTACGCTTATTACGGTCTTTTTATTTCTGCTGCTTCATTTTATTGAAAAATATTTGCAAAACACGAAAAAATGGTATATTCTTTTTTTATGAGTAAAGAAAAAGAACGTGCGCCCAGATTCAGAATAGAGCAGGCTATAACCCTTGAGCTCACGAGGGAGCGGTTCATCCAGGCGGAAGGGTTGAACCTGAGCGAATCCGGTTTGTTAATGGTCACCGACTCGGATGTGGAACCTATGACAAATATTTATCTGATGCTCACCGTTTCCCCGGTGGAGGACAGGAATCACCAGATAATTTGTGAAGGTTACATAGCCCGCGTTGAGAAGGCGAGTGACGGGTACCATCTTGGAATTCATTTTTCCTCCATGGAAGATGAGGACAAGCTGGTTCTCAACGAGTACCTGGCAGTTCTGGCCGCCAAGCAGGGTTGAGTCCGGTTATTTTTTCTGAGACGCTAGCTTTCTGAAAGACTCGAGATATCCGACCACTTCCCTGTACAAGTCCAGTGAGTACTTTTTTTCCGGTAACGCCTTTATTCCCTGTGAAAAAAGCTCCAGCCATTGCGCTTTTGCCTCCTGTGAAACGGTATTGATGACCAGCCCGTAATTCTGCATTACCTGCATTACTTCTCTCTCCAGGCGTTCCCCCGATTCCGCCAAATCTGAGGAAAGTTTCTGCGCGCTAGCCAGAAGCTCCGGCTTGAACTTGTCCGGTATCTGATCCCAGGCGTCCATGGAAACCACCACTCCTCCGATTACGGGGGAAATGGGAAGCGCGCACATGTTTTTGGCAATGCCGAACCACTGGTAGGATGCCGCTCCAAGAGGTACGGTGTAACAGGCTTCAACCATGCCGCTGGTGAGACTTGCCATGATCTCGTTTAAGGTCAGAGGAATTGTGGTGAACCCCATGGATTTGAGAATAGGGGCCAGGGCCTGATCCGTATCCGCGGCCGCAATCTTGTGTTTTTTCAGGTCTTCCGGCAGAGTCACCGGCTTTTTCGAGAAAAAGTGCATCCATCCGGCCATGGTCCAGGCGATCATCTTGAATCCCGCTTCCTCAATGCTTTTTTCCAGCTTTGGACGGATTCTCTGAAAAACGTATTCGAACTCCTCATCGGTCTGAATGAGGAGGGGCATGTTAAGAATAAGGGAATCCGGGGCCATCTCGTTAAGGCCTTCACCGGCGATAACAGCGGACTGCAGGGAACGAAGGCGTATTTTTCTTATCATATCCGATTCTTTGCCTGCAATTCCGTCGGAGTAGACTTTGACTGTCACCTGTCCGCCGGTAATATCCTTCCACTCCGCCGCCAGCTTTCGTAAGGCATTGTCCCATTCCGAGCCGGTGGGGGTCGGCGTTCCAAGCTTTATGGTAATGGGTTTCGCTGAGACCAGGACGGCTATGGTCAGAAAAATCAGGACCGCTATTATTATTTTTTTCATGATTCTTCTCCTTCCGAAATAACCTCGATAAAAAAATCTTCAGCGTGTGCCAGGTACCATTTTGCTTTTCTCTGTGCTAGGGTACAGGCGAGCTTGTTTTTAGGGTTGCTTTCGGGATCTATACTCAATGCCTTTGTCAACAGATCTCTGAATTGGCGGTAATCCTGATTCTTTACCGCCATGGTTCCTGCAAGGGAAACGTAAGGCATGGGATTGAGCCCTGCCGAGAGTTCAACGGATTTGCTGAAGTGATAGAGGGCTTTTTCTTCGCTCCCTTCAATCATGCCCGGCGGTACGGACGCGTAATAGTTGATATAAAATTCATGAATGAGACCGTCCCCGAAATCCGGTTCCAGCTCGAAGGCTTTCTCCACGAGGGACAGGGCGAGTTTCGCCTCTATTGTCAAGTTTATGTCCATGACATTCACGCCGATTGCGGCAAACCAGCCGGTTCCGGCCCAGTACAGGAAGGGAACATCGGAGGCCCTCATATCCTTAAGCGCGTCCTCCGTCCTGCCGGCATAGATAAGATCCGAAATGCCCGGATGGAGGACGTTCAGTGCTTTGAGAAGGTAATTTCTGCCCCGGAGGTACATGGATTTTGCCCGGGCGTTCAGGGCCTCCCGTTCTTCCTGCCTGTCATCCGGCAGCATGAAGGAAGGTGTCTGTATGAACACATTGGCATAACTTATGAATCCCATTCCCGTTGTCAGAAGAAGGCCGGTATGTTCGGGATTCTGGGATAGAATGGTTTCGTACAGTTTGAGGGCGAAGGGAAGCGCGCCGCCGACCAGTTCCAGGTCGTCGTCGCCGGAGAATACTTCCGTTCCCATGTCCCCGGAAAGCATGTCTGCAGTCTTATCGAGTACGAGCTTTTTAAGGGAACAGGAGGGCAGGCTCAGTGTTACCAGCAGAATAAGTGCCGGGAGCGGCATGAGACGCCGGAGCTTTATCAAACTATTAAACTGAATATTCAACATTAATATTCAGTATAATACAATTTTCCTGATAACGCAATATCAACTGTAGAATTTCGACAAAGCTTTTTCCGAACACTTTCCGAATACGCCTGCCTCAAAGGCAAGATCGAGAAGCGTGTAGCGTGACCGGATTAAGAGGGAGGATTCCAGAAGTCTCACCGTATCTTCCCTGGACAATCCCATGTCCCGGGGATGAGCGGGGCAGCCCGCCCTGGAAAGGGCCTCTCTGATATCTGAAAACGAAAAAAGCTGCCGTACGATATCGGTACGGATCCGCGGCCAGGAGGCGGAAATTTTTTCGCGGCGTGCGGGAATCTCTTCGGGAGTCAGGTACTTTAAACGGGTTTCCGAGGCTGCTTCTTCCGCGAGCACAGGGTCTTCGAACAACCGCCGGATATTTTTTTCAG
>SPDA01000629.1 GCA_004525155.1 Spirochaetales bacterium | reverse complement strand
CATATGTCTTTTCTTCATGATGTACCCCATCATGGTAAAGATCGATTTCGCTGAGGTGGTGAAAGCGGGAAAAAGCGGCAAGCCTGTACTCCTTACCCTTATCGTCAACTGGGCAATCAAGCCCTTCACCATGTACGGCCTTGCCATGCTCTTCCTCGGTGTCGCCTTCAGGACGGTCATCGGCGTTGAAGCTGTCGATTTTGTCAAAATGCCCTTAGGGCTGGATCTGCCTCTCGGCGCGGAACACGGGGCGGGCGTCGTCGTTCTTCACGAAGGGCTTAAGATGCTGCAGGTGCCCTTGTGGAGAAGCTACCTGGCGGGCTGCATCCTCCTGGGGATAGCTCCCTGCACCGCCATGGTCCTGGTATGGGGATACCTCGCTCGGGGCAACGACGGTCTTACGCTGGTCATGGTTGCCATCAATTCGCTCACCATGCTGGTACTCTACGGAATCCTCGGCGGATTTCTTCTAGGTGTGGGCCGGCTGCCTGTACCCTGGCAGGCCCTGGTACTGTCCATCGCCATTTATGTCGCCCTCCCGCTGGTTGCGGGGTTTATTTCCAGGAAGCTCATTGTAAAGGCGAGGGGCCTCGAGTGGTTCAAGGAGAAATTTCTTCACGTGCTTACGCCAATCACGATTATCGCACTTCTTTTAACGCTCATCCTCCTGTTCTCTTTCAAGGGAGACATTATACTGGGCAATCCCCTTACCATCCTCTGGATTGCCATACCTCTCTTTATCCAGACGAATCTTATCTTCTGGCTCGGGTACGGGGCCGCGAAACTGCTCAAGCTGCCCTATGAATATGCGGCGCCCGCGGCCATGATCGGGGCTTCCAACCACTTCGAGGTTGCCATAGCCACGGCCACCATGCTCTTCGGACTTTCCTCCGGCGCGGCGCTGGCAACGGTCGTCGGCGTGCTTATCGAAGTGCCTGTTATGCTCATGCTTGTGGGTATCTGCCGGCGTACTGTGCGCTGGTTTCCGGTACCCGCGGAAAAAAAGGCCGCATGAAGAAAATTATTGCGGCCGGGGTTTCACCCGGAACCCCTTAGGCGGATGTCTTTACCGCGGATATTGCATTTCATTCATCCGCCTGTTACTATTTCGGGGGGGCTGTCATGATACTAGAGGAATCCGTAAAAAAAGAAGTAAAAAATCAGCTGGAGACAATGAAGGAGCCGGTCACCCTGACGGTTTTTACGCAGCAGTTCGAGTGCGGCTTCTGCAGGGAGACGCGCACGCTGGCTGAGGAAACAGCTGCCCTGTCGGATCTCATTTTAATCGAGATTCTTGATTTTATTGAACACGAAGATCGCGCGAAAAGTATGGGGATCGATAAAATCCCGGCTATTGCCGTATCTGCGAAAGAGGATTACAGCATCAAATTTTACGGCATACCGGGAGGGTACGAATTTTCCTCTTTTCTCGAAGCGATCCGTCTCGTTTCGACAGGAAATCACGGACTCTCCCGGAATACCCTGGATACCCTTAAAACTCTTTCAAAACCGGTCCACCTCAAGGTTTTCGTCACTCCCACCTGCCCATATTGCCCCAGGGCAGTCATCCTGGCCCATAAAATGGCCGCCGCCTCCCCCCTGGTAAAGGCGGATATGATAGAAGCCACCGAATTTCCTGAGCTGGCGAACAAATACTCTGTTATGGGGGTTCCGAAGACGGTAATAAATGAAACCGTCTTTATCGAGGGTGCGGTACCGGAGTCCGTGCTGCTCGAAAAGATTCTCGAGGCAGTCAGGGCATAATGCCCGGTAAAACAGAAAATTACCGCCTTTATTCGGCCTTTCTCTTGACCTATCAACCTAAAAATATTACTATCTGTTCTCCATATCACAGCAGCTGTGGAAGGGAGGAGTGCAATGAATGTAGGAGTTCATGTGCTCGGGAACCTCTATGGTTGTCCGAACGAACTGCTTGAGAAAGTCGATGTTGTCAGGAGTATACTGTGGCGTGCCACGATAGAGGCCCGCTTTACCGCAGTCGGTGAGTCTTTTCACCAGTTTGAACCTGCGGGGGTAACCGGAGTCATACTGCTGTCTGAATCCCATATGAGCATTCATACGTGGCCCGAGAAAAATTTTGCCGCGGTGGATATTTTTACCTGCGGCGAGGAAGGAAACGCGGAGGAAGGATTCGACCTGCTCTGTTCATTTCTTAAACCGCAGCGAATTGAAAAATCCATAATACGCCGATGACAGCCAATATATTCGTTCTGGGT
>SPDA01000147.1 GCA_004525155.1 Spirochaetales bacterium | reverse complement strand
TTGTACGATACGAAAATAGTCTCCGGCCAGGAGCCCAGCCTGTATAATGCGAGAATACTCATTCCCTGCCTGTTCAACTCCGGCTGCACCATCGGCAAAAGGGGAATAACCTCGCTGGAAATAGAAAGGGACAGCATCCGGTTAGTCCACTGGTTCGACAGCAGCATCAGCAGAAAGCACCTTCAAAACGACGAGTTCAAACCGGAGGAACTCAGTCAATCCGGATACTACCGGAAGCCGCTCAAGCAGGAATATTTAAATTATATTTTTACCCGGATCAATCTTCTGGCTTAGGTACGAAACCGCCGCAAATTCCATCCGGAGAAACCTCCCGCCCGGTGCCTGTCCGTCAGCGGTTTAAGGCGACCTCCTCCTTCATTCTGAATCCGTTTTTCTGCCGTTCGATCCTGCAGCAGCTCACTGCCGGATCGTGTTCGAAGAAGATCATCCAGTTTTCATCGGCGGCCTGCCCCAGGATTCGCTCCTTTTCTTCGAGTGTTTTAAGCGGCTTAAGATCGTAGGCCATGATCCACGGCGGAGCTATATGGCTTCGCAGGGGGATGAGGTCGCCTCCATAGAGGAGGGTTTCTCCGCCGCCGCTGATCAGGGGAAGCTGCATGCCGGGGGTATGGCCGTTGACTACGATCAGTTCTATTCCGGGGAACAATTCCCCGGGTCCATCCACAAGACTGAGCCTGCCGGCTTCCCGGATGGGGAGGATCTGTTCCGTCATGTAGCTCGCCCTGTCCCTGCCGGAAGGATCCATGGCCCAGGCAAACTGCTTTTTCTGCACATGGTACACCGCGTTTGGAAACGCGGGCATCAAGGCGCCGGTTCCGTCATCGCTGACGGCGCCGCCTGCATGGTCGAAATGAAGGTGGGTGAGGATTACATCGGTTATATCTTCCCGGGAAATGCCGGAGCGTGACAGGAAATTCTGCATGGAGTATTCAGAGCTGTCCATGCTGTAAATTGATTTCATTTTATCGCTTGCGGCATCGCAGTTTCCGGTATCGATCAGGATGTTTTTTTTTCCATCAGCGAGAAGGACCAGGCTCGTACTTAACAGTATCCGGTTTTTATCATCCGCCGGATGCATCGTCTCCCAGAACACTTTCGGTACCACGCCGAACATGGCGCCTCCGTCAAGCCGGAAGTGTCCGGCCTTTTCCGCGAATATACCATAGCTTCCGATTTTCATAGATTGTTACCCCGGGAAAACTATACCAGAAAATTATGCCGGGTGTCATATTTTTTGTGCCTTTGAACATGTTTGAGCCAGGGAGGCTGCTGCGCATTCCCGCCCTGATGCGTGCAATTGAGCCCTGGTAATCATTCTCATGCAGTATGATACATTTTCCGCGGTACCTTCCTCCCCCGCGGCCTCCTGCATGGATATACAGGGGGAGCGCTTCTAATGCTTCAGATGTTCATGAAAAAAAAGGCGGACCTTCCGATCCGCCTTCACTCATGACTACCGGCGATGTTGTCTGCCGGCCTTGCCGTTAAATATCGTAGTATAAAGCGAACTCCCAGGGGTGCGGCCTCGTGTCCATGGCGAGCACTTCGTTCTTCATCTTGTAGTCGATCCAGGTGCTGATGACGTCCGGTGTAAAGACGTCGCCCTTCAGTAAAAAGGCGTGGTCCTGTTCCAGGGCCTTGAGCGCATCGCGCAGGCTGCCGGGAGTGTGGGGGACCTTTGCCAGTTCCGCGGGCGGCATGTCGTAGATGTCCTTGTCCAGGGGGTCGCCGGGATTCATCTTGTTCATGATGCCGTCAATAGCCGCCATGGTAATAGCCGCGAAAGCAAGGTAGGGGTTGCAGCTCGGGTCCGGGCAGCGGAACTCGAAACGTTTTGCTTTTTCCGATTTCGAGTACATGGGAATCCTTATGGCGGCGCTGCGGTTTCTCGAGGAATAGGCGAGGTTGACG
This sequence comes from Spirochaetales bacterium, assembly GCA_004525155.1. Lineage (GTDB taxonomy): Bacteria > Spirochaetota > Spirochaetia > SPDA01 > SPDA01 > SPDA01. Next base: position 3,947 of record SPDA01000147.1, on the reverse strand, counting down.
GGCGCTTCAAACCCGGGCACCAGGCGCTTGTAGCTGTTGGTGGTGGGGTTGCACAGGGCCAGCAGGGCCGGGGCGTGCTTGAGGATACCGCCTATAGCCCACAGGGCCATCTGTGACATGCCCGCGTAGCCGTCGCCGGCGAAGAGGTTCTTGCCGTTTTTCCAGAAGGACACGTGCACGTGCATGCCGCTGCCGTTGTCGCCGTACAGGGGTTTGGGCATGAAACAGGCGGACTTGTTGTACTTGCGGGCGGTGTTCTTGACGATGTATTTGAACTTGAGCAGGCTGTCCGCCATCTCCACGAGGGATTCAAAGCGCATATCGATTTCGGACTGGCCGCCGGTGGCCACTTCATGGTGCTGGGCTTCCATGGGAATGCCGATTCTCTCCATGGTAAGCATCATTTCGGACCGCATGTCCTGCAGGGAATCCGTGGGAGGTACGGGGAAGTAGCCTTCCTTGTACCTGGGCTTGTAGCCGAGGTTGGGTCCTTCATCCCGGCCCGTGTTCCATCTCCCTTCCACGCTGTCCAGATAATAGTAGCCCGAATGAGCGTTCTGATCGAAGCGGACATCGTCGAAGATAAAAAATTCCGCTTCGGGACCGAAATAGGCGGTGTCCGCGGTGCCGGAACTCTTGAGATAGCTCACCGCCTTGCGGGCGATGTTCCGGGGATCCTTCGTGTATTCCTCGCCGGTAATGGGGTCGCAGATGTTGCAGATAAGCACCAGGGTCTTGTGCGCCATGAAGGGATCGATAAATGCGGTCTCCGGTACCGGCTTTACCAGCATGTCGGATTCGTTTATCGCCTGCCATCCGCGGATGCTGGAACCGTCAAAACCGCGGCCGTCACTGAAGGTGGTTTCGTCCACATCCGAGGCGGGTATGGAAAAATGCTGCCAGAGACCCGGAAAATCCATAAATCTTAAATCAACAATTTCGATTTTTTCCCTCTGTATGAGCTCCACGAGCTCCTTGGGGGTTTTTGGTATTGTCATTCGTATCTCCTTATGAAATGTACCTTGATTACGGTAGTTATTGTTATAGTGTATTAAGCAATAAACGTGCCAACACCTAAAATTATTACCGTTTCCTGCGGATTTTTAAAAATACCGGGAAACTCGGGAAAACACAATACATAAAATATTATAATACAGTGCTTTGGTGATGATGTTCAGATGATGCGGAGCCGGATTTCCCTGTGCCTTCACAACTGAACCGCGTAACGGGCTGCAGAAACCGGAATCCGCAGAAATGCATACGACATTCCGGTAATACTTATTAATGTATCCTACATTAATGTATTATCGTTCATGCAGACCGCACTCGCGGTACTCGGGGTTCTCCCACCACCATCTGCCTGCGCGGATATCCTGTCCTTCCTTGACGGCCCGGGTGCAGGGGGCACAGCCGATTGAGGGGAAGCCCTTGGCGTGGAGCCTGTTGTAGGGAACGGATTTTTTCTTTATGTAGGCCCATACCTCATCGATATGCCAGTCCGCCAGGGGATTAATCTTGACGAGGCCGTTCACCTCATCCCATTCGACATGTTTGAGGTCGGTCCTCGTTACGCTCTGCTCCCTGCGCAAGCCTGTTATCCAGGCCGAAAGACCCTTGAGCCGCCTGGTGAGAGGTGCCACCTTGCGCACGCCGCAGCAGAGCTTTCTCTTTTCCACGCTCTCGTAGAACAGGTTTGGCCCGTGTTCGTTGACCATGGCTTCAACCTCTTCACGTTTTGGAAAAAGAATTTCCAGCCGCACACCGAGCTGTTCCCTGGTGGTGGACAGCACGTCGTAGGTTTCCTGGAAAAGCCTGCCTGTGTCCAGTGTGAACATAGGGAAGGCCGGATCGATGTCCGCGAGCATCCGTGTGAGAACCTGGTCTTCGAGACCGAGACTGGAAGCGAAGACTGCCCTCCCCTTAAAGGCGGAGGCAGCCCAGGCGAGAAGTTCCTCAGGCGGTTTTTCGCGGTATTCCCTGTCGATCCTTTCCAGTTCCTCTCTTTTCATGCTATTTGCCGTAGACCTTTTTGATATTTTTCTTTATCTCTTCCGGCACATCCTTGCTTAAGTTCATGTCTTCCCGCATTTCCTTGAAGGCCTTAATGGTGCGTTCGATGTCCTCGTCCGTGTGGGAGGGAGTGGGGATCATCCTGAACATGCAGAGCCCTAAGGGAATGACGGGATAGGCTACGCCGCTTACAAAAATGTCTTTTTCCCGTAAATATTTAATCATTTTCATTGCAACGAGGTTAACCTCTTCGTCGCCGGAAAAGGCGTATACCGCGCAAAGGGGGCTTTCGCCGTCGCCGATAAAGTAACCCAGGTCCTGAATGCCCTCCTTGAGCTTCTTCGAATTCTCCCACATCTTTTTTCGCCTGTCGTCGCCGCTGCGGACAAGTTCCAGGGTTTTCTGAAGGGTTTTGACATATATCAAGGGGAGGCTTTTCGCGAAGACCTGGGTGCGGGCGTTGTAGCGGATCCAGTCTACAACGGGTTTGGAGGCCGCGGAAAAGCCGCCTATGGAGGCGAAGGCCTTTGCAAAGGTGCCGAAGTAAATATCAACACGGTCCTGCACGCCGAAATGGTCCGCCGTGCCTCTGCCTTCGCTGCCCATGACGCCGATGCCGTGAGCGTCGTCGATGAAGAGCCTGGCGTTATATTTATCCTTAAGGTCGCACACTTCCTTCAGCTTGGCGAGATCGCCGGTCATGCCGTAGGCGCCTTCAACTACGATGAGGATGCCGCCTTTCCTGTCCCGGTTTTCTCGCTTCAGTATGGTTTCAAGGCTGTCCATGTCGTTGTGCCGGAATACGCGGAAGGGCGATCTGGACAGGAAAACGCCGTCCACGATGGAGGCATGGGCCAGCTTGTCCATGACGAGAATATCTTCAGGTCCGCAGAGGGAGGAGATGGTGCCGAGAACGCCGAGATACCCGTAATTGAAGAGTATGGCCGCTTCCTTCTGGGAGTAATCCGCCAGGTCCGCTTCGAGCTTATGGTGTTCCGTCGTATTGCCGCTCATCATCCTGGACCCCATGGGGGAACTGGTGCTGTATAAGCCGGCGGCCTCCACCGCAACCTTCCGTACTTCCTCGTTCTCCGCGAGTCCTAGGTAATTGTTGATGGACCACATGACCTTTTCCTTTCCTTTAAAGGTCATCCGGTGGCCGGGTTTGGAATCGAGAACCGGCAGCGTGTAATAGCCATCGCCCATGGCGCGGAGTTTACCGAAATTTCCCTCGTCGGTACCGCATTTTTCGAAAATATCTTTCACTTGAATTTACCTCCGGACCTGTAAACAAGGATACCGTTTACAGAGTCTTTAATTTCTTTTCCAGTTTGTCGGAACTGATATCGTTTTTTTCAATTATAAGATCAGCCTTTTTATAATACATTGTTTCATCCTTGAACAGACGTTTAATGCCGCCGCCTGTCACATTGAGCATGACAGCGGCGTCTTCCGGTATGGAACCGGCCTTTACCGCCTGCATCAGGGAGGAAAGGGCAACGCCTGCCTCCGGCGTCACGTCCATGCCTTCCTTTTCAAGGAAGAGTTTTGCTGCCTGTTCAAGGGCTTCGTTGTCCGCGGACAGGACCTCTCCGCCGCTCCAGGAAAGGGCGTCGTACAGGCCGCCGGTAATACCGTAGGGCGGCCTTCGGTTTGAAAGAACTGTCGCCTTGATCGCCGCCACCTGCCTTCTTGCCAGGTCCTCGTCCAGAACCGCGAGTTCCCTTGTACGGGCTTTCCAGGAATCCTTTATCAGAACGAAGGGTTCGTTCTGCGATACCAGGAGCTTCATTTTGGTTTTTCCGAACCTGCCGTCCGCAAGAAGCCGGAGATTGGCTTCCCAGGCGGCGATGGCGCCGGTGCCGCTGCCGACGGCCTGAAAATAGAAATCCGGTATCCTGCCTGCTTCCACTGCGGCGCTTAAAACGGTCGTGCCC
>SPDA01000605.1 GCA_004525155.1 Spirochaetales bacterium | reverse complement strand
TTCCCCGTCCCGGCGGTAATGCTCACCGGTAATGATCGCGAACGTAATTATCCCGTCGGTGAGATTAAGCGATACCCGGATACACATTCGCATAGGCAGTTGAAAGGTCCTCAACCACGCGGCCCGGTTCGGTACCAAGATCTGCGGCAGCCGTTAACCCTGTGCAGATTACAATCAGAATGAAAGCCGCATACATTATACGTTTCATACAACTCTCCCCGCATGGCATACAGGGAGGTTTTTATATGTCCCCGTATAGAATCACCACTCCTTCAGACCTATCACCGGCGGATTTAATAATCTCTTTTCGATGCTGATGCCGTCTATGGCTTCAATATCTGCGTCATCGAGTTTCAGGTTGACAGCTCCGAAGTTGTCCTCAAGGTGCGCCCGGCTCGATGCCTTGGGTATCGGCACGGCGCCGTGATGCATGAGCCACGCAAGGGCCGTACGGGAGACGCTTACTCCGTGCTTTTCCGCGACTCCTTCGATTTCCGCCAGGCCGTGCAGCTTCCCCCTGGCCAGCGGCGAATAGGCGACAAGCGGGATGCCCTTCGTTTCCAGGTAGGATCTCAGCTCCAGTTGCTTCAAAAGCGGGTGGTGCTCCACCTGGATTACGGCAACAGGTTCAGGACAGGCCTTCCCCGCTTCATCGAGAAGCCTGGGCGAGAAATTCGAGACTCCGATATGCCGTACCATGCCTCTGTCCACCAGTCCGGCCATGGCTCCCAGGGTTTCCTCGTGACTGTAGCCGAAGGCGAAGGCGGGCCAATGCACGTAGAGGATGTCGACGTAATCGAGACGCAGCTTTACGAGGCTTTCCTCCGCCGATTTGCGCAGCTTGCCGGGTTTACAGGAAAACACCGAGACCTTGGTTGCGACAATGACATCCTCCCGTTTTACGGCGCCGGAGAGGAAGAGTTCCTCAAGACCCCTGCCCACGGCGTCCTCGTTATGATACATCTGGGCAGTATCGATAAACCGGTATCCTATCTCCACTGCCGCAGTGACGGCAAACTGCGTCTTCTTCGCAGACATCTGCCAGGTCCCGATACCGATCTTTGGAAGTTTCAATCCATCAACGTTCTTCACACTCACTTTTTAACTCTCCGGCAGTTAGAATATCAGAAAATACATGTTTGTGAAATATCCGCGAATTTCACCGCCACTTGTACTAAGTAATATGTTTTGTTATTATTCGCCGGTAGTAACATGAAGAAGTCCATACTTGTCATTTTTCTTTCTGTAATATCCTTTTCTTTTTTGGCGCTTACTGCCTGTACGAATGAAAAGCAGCGGATGATCGACGCCGCCGCGCCCGCAATTGAAAAGGAAATAAAAGAACTCCTCGCTTCCACACCCCCGCAGCCCGAAACGGCGGCTCCGGTAAAAACGGTAACGGAAAACCCCGGCAAAACGGAATCCGGAACCGCTGAGGACGGGAACAGGGTAAAAACAGAGACGGCAGTAAAATCCTCTGCCGCTCCGGTCACGGACGGCAAAAAGAATCCCGCGGCAGAGCAGGAGGTTCCGGAAACAGCCGGCAGTCAAACCGGCACGCCTTATTACAATCTGGCGGACAGAACGGAATTTCCGCCGCTCAAAAATAAAGCCGAATATCTGGCCTGGATGAAAGCCCGTACAAATGAAGAAGAACAGTATCTCATTCAGCGCTGGGACAGGATGCAGGTCGACCTTTCCTGGTATCCCACCGGAACGAGTGATCGCGTTCAGCAGGCTTTCCTGCGCACGCCGAGGGAACATTTCATCAGAAAATACAACCTGGCCAGGACATACGATTCCTGGTATCACGTCATCGAGGACGGGCAGACCATTTCCGGTCCGCACATAGTCATAAGGATGACGCAGACCATCGAGCCGTCAGCAGACATGAAAGTTCTCGAAATAGGCATGGGCTCCGGCTACCAGTCAGCTTTTCTCTCGAACCTTTCAAACCAGGTGTATACCATAGAAATAAAGGCGAATCTGTACCGCGTAACCGACGAGATCTACAAGTCCCTCGAAAACGAATACCCCTGGTACAAAAACGTGCACCGCAAGAATGACGACGGTTATTACGGATGGCCCGAGCACGCCCCTTTCGACAGGATAATAGTTACCTGCGCCATAGATCACATACCGCCGCCCCTCATCGACCAGCTTGCCCCGGGCGGTGTCATGGTAATTCCGGTGGGGCCCATCAGCGGGCAGCAGACGCTTCTCAAGGTCACGAAAGAAGTGGACGAGGAAGGCACAGTGAGAATTCTGCGGGAAGACGTATACGGCGGAAAGCAGCTCGTCAAATTCGTACCTTTTACCGACAAGGCCGGC
>SPDA01000606.1 GCA_004525155.1 Spirochaetales bacterium | reverse complement strand
GTATCCTCGTCGTATTTCAGTTCGAGGTTCCTGGCGGCCACTTCCCTCACGTTTATTTTTTCGAAGGAAGTAATTTTCGTAAGCCGCTTGTATTTGCCGCCGTGTTCCTTGAGGATGCCGTTTAAGAAACTTACGGCATAGTCCTTCAGGTTTGCCAGGTGGTGTTTGATGACTTTGAGCCTTTCCACTATCTCCTTCATTTCCTTCCTGGCACGGTTAATATCGTAGCGGGAAATTCTCCGGATCGGTATTTTCAGAAGGGTTTCTATGTCTTCCTCTGTAATCCTGCGTTTTATTTTAACCTGGAAAGGCTTGAACCCGTCGAAAACAGCCTTGATGACAGTCTCCTGGGTAGTCATCTCTTCTATCCGCTTGTAAATGCGCTCCTCGATGAAGATCTGCTCCAGGGTCCTGGCATGCAGCTTGTCCCTGAGTTTCCCGTCCTCGAGCTTGAGTTCCGCCTTGAGCACCTCTACAAGGTGATTTGCGTGATACCTCACCACTTCCGTTACCGTCATGCCCACGGGCTTGTTGTCGTTGATGACGAGAAGGTTGACGGATATGGAGGACTGGCATTCGGTAAAGGCATAGAGGGAGTCCACCACCTCGTGTGTGTGCACGCCCCTGGCAAGTTTTATCTCTATCTCCACATTTTCCGTGGTGAAATCGCTTATGCCCGATATCTTTATCTTGTTCTTTTTTGCCGCGGCTTCGAGGGAGGCTATAAGGCTCTGGGTGGTTGATCCGAAGGGCAGTTCCCGCACGATAATTTTCTTCGGGTCCTTTGTATCGAGTTTTCCCCGCACCAGCACCTTGCCCATTCCGTCGGCATATTCCGACACGTCCATAAAACCGCCGGTGGGAAAATCGGGGTAGAGGATGAAATCCTCCCCCTTTATGGCGGAAATAACGGCCTTTAACACCTCGGTAAAATTATGGGGAAGAATCTTGGTGGACATGCCCACGGCTATGCCCTCGGCGCCCTGTATAAGGACAACCGGCAGTTTTGCCGGAAAGGTGACAGGTTCCCGGTTCCTGCCGTCGTAGGAGGGGTCATATGGCGTGATCTCCGGATTGTAAAATACCTGCTTTGCCAGGGGCAGGGCGCGGCACTCGATGTACCGCGCAGCCGAGGCTTCGTCGCCGGTAAAGATATTGCCGAAGTTTCCCTGTTTGTCGATAAAATAATCCCGGTTCGCAAGCACCACCAGCGAGGAATAGATCGACGCATCCCCGTGGGGATGGTACTTCATACAGTGCCCCACCACGTTGGCGACCTTATGAAACTTGCCGTCGTCCAGTTCAAAAAGCGAGTGGAGTATCCGCCTCTGGACGGGTTTGAGACCGTCCTCGAGGTGGGGAATGGCCCTGTCCTTGATGACATAGGACGCGTACTCGATGAAGTTGTCGTTGAAGAGCTTGGTGACGTAGGCCATCAGATGAGGTTCTCCATGATATACTCCCTGCGCTCCGGCGTGTTCTTGCCCATGTAGAACTCCAGGGTTGCGTCTATATTCTTTATGGATTTTATGTTGACTTCCACAAGCCGTATTTCGTCGCCGATAAACTGCCCGAACTCCTTGGGTGAAATTTCACCCAGGCCCTTGAATCGCGTAACCTCCGGGTTGGAGAGAAGATTGAGGGCCTCATCCCTTTCCTTGATATTGTAGCAGTACCTGGTTTCCTGTTTGTTCCTCACGCGGAAAAGCGGGGTCTCGAGGATGTACAGCCTCCCGGCCACGACGAGTTCCTCGAAATAATTGAGAAAAAAGGTGAGCAAAAGATTGCGGATGTGAAAACCGTCGTGGTCCGCATCCGTGGCAATGACGATTTTCCCGTAACGCAGGTTTTCCATGTTGCTGTCGATGCCTAAGGCCATCATCATGTTGAAAAGTTCCTCGTTCTTGATGAGGTCGGCTTTCTTCCTGCCGTACACATTCTGCGGTTTGCCTTTCAGGGAAAATAGGGCCTGGGTATAGACATCCCTGGAAGAAACCATCGACCCGGCGGCGGAAGCCCCTTCGGTTATGAACAGGGTGGACATTTCCCCCTTTTCGCCGTCATCGAGATGGTATTTGCAGTCCTTCAGGTTCGGTATGTTCAGGGTCAGCTTCTTCGATGCCTCGCGCCATTCTTTTTTGACCGCGCTGAGTTCCCTGCGCAGGCTTTCGTTGGAAAGGATCTTGGTTTCCAGCTTTTTCGCGGAGGCTGCGTTTAGGTGCAGGAAATTGATTATGCCGGACTTCACCTCGCCTATTATCCATGACCGTATCTCCGTGTTGCCCAGCTTGTTCTTGGTCTGGCTTTCGAACACGGGATTCTGCAG
>SPDA01000645.1 GCA_004525155.1 Spirochaetales bacterium | reverse complement strand
ACATAACTGAAGCGGACACCTCAAGCTGGATCGATTCCGGCCTCATACCACTCACCGCTTACTATTACCGGGTAACCGCCTTCAATTCCGCGGGCAGATCCGGAAGCAGTCCGGAAAGCAGCGCGCAGACACCCGGCTATAGTTTTGCCATGGAAACAGTTTTTTCGGCTCCTGACTCTTCCTATACCTCAATTGCTCTGGACGGGTCCGGAAATCCCCGTATAGCCTACTTTGATCAGGTACCACAATGGCTTAAATACGCGGCGAAAACCGGCGGAACATGGGATGTGCAGACCGTGGATTCTATCAACCAGCCCGGACAGTACTGTTCCCTGGTGTTGGATGGAGACGGGATTCCTCATGTAAGCCACTGGCGGCAGGCCGGCGGTCCGCAGTTCGCCTACAGTTACTGGACCGGCTCTTTCTGGGATACGCTGACCCTGGTTACGCCGGCAGCGAACGCGGCCTATACCTCCCTTGCGCTAACTTCAAATGGAATTCCGGTCATGGCCGGTTATATAGATTCTTCCGGGGACCTCGGCATCGGTATCCTGGCCGGCAGTTTCTGGGTGGAGAACCCGGTTGATTCTTCGCCGAACATGGTGGGCAAGTTCAATTCGATTGCGCTGGCCCACGGCGGGCTCCCCGTAATCAGTTATTATGACGAAACATTTGGAAATCTGAAAATAGCCTATGCCACGTCTTTCGATAAGGTCAGCAAGGTTTTTACCTGGACGATAAACGATCTGCCGGACCCGGACAGCGCGGGAAACGATCTCGGCATGTACACGTCATTGAAAATCGACAGGCAGGGTCTTCCCCATATCGCTTACTTCGACGGCACCCTGGGCGCGCTTAAGTACGCGCGGTGGGACGGGAATGCCTGGTATTTCACGACGGTGGACACCGGCAGCGGTGAGGGTCAGTACGCGTCCCTCGCCCTGGACAGGGAGGACAATCCCCATATCAGTTACTATGACCCGGCGGCCCAGGATTTAAAATACGCAAAATGGACGGGGGACACCTGGATCACGCAGACGGTGGATAGTGGCGGGAACATCGGCGTCTATACCTCGATTGCGGTTGACGGCGAAGGGAACCCCCATATAAGTTACAGCGAGACAGCGGCGGTTTTTCTTCACTATGTCCGGGGCTATTGAAATACCTATTCGAGTTCCGTCGTATTGACAGGCTGGATCATGGCCGCATCGGGACGAAGGGTACCCGGCTTCGGCTTAAGACCCGTGTAGCCTAAGAGAGACTGCTTAACCATGTAGTACTTGTTGGAATTGTTCCACAGGGTGAAGCCCGAGGCTTCGCTCTCTTTCGTGCCTTCCAGCTGTTTTACAAGGTAGTCGGAATAGGTGGCAGTGTCGAAATCGAGCTCTCCGCCCAGGAGAAAAGCCTGCACGTAGGGGCGGATAAGGCTCCGTCCCGCTGCAAGAGCGGCTGCGCGGTTGCTGCCTTCCAAATAAATCTTTTTGGCCCTCGGCAGGTATTGTTCCTTCTGCATGAAGTCCCTGGGAAAGTGGGAGGGGTAAAACATGGGCGATATGACATCCACGTACCGGGAAAGGTATTCAACGCTCTGGCCAATCCAGTTGCCCATCCGGAAGTAGCAGTTGAACCCGTAGAGGTCCGTGCTTATGGGAATGGTTATCGATTCACGGGCCTTGCGCAGAAATGATTCCAGCGCTTCGATCTTGGTCTGCCCCTCTCTGCGGTAGCGGTACTGCGCCGTGGAGAGATCTCCGTCCGAGGGAAAGCGGATATAGTCGAACTGAATTTCATCAATGCCCTTGTCCTGGAGCTCCTTTGCCACGGAGATGTTGTAGTCCCAGACAAAAGGGTCGAAGGGATCGAGCCAGAATTCCCTCTGTTCCCAGGTTGCCTCGTCTGTTTCCTCGTTTTCCACCTTGAAAAAATTACCCCAGCCGCGCTGGGACTTGAAATCCCACAGGGCGTGCCTGGACTTGTCGAAATAAAACAGTTTTCTGTCCTTGAAAACAACCACCCTGCCTATAACGTAGATGCCGTTTTTGTGGGCGAGATCGACCAGGTCCTTTATTACGACCTGGTTTAAAAGCCCGTTCATCTGTTTCGGAAGCTCCAGGTCCGTATCGTAGGTAATCCTTCCCATGTCATCCTTCATGTCGACGACTATGGAGTTGAGGCCGTGTGT
>SPDA01000474.1 GCA_004525155.1 Spirochaetales bacterium | reverse complement strand
GCAGCGACGAACTGGATTCCTGGCAGGTGAGAATTTTCGAGCCTACCGGCATACTGTTCAAAATCATCGAAGGCAAGGGAACGCCTCCCTTCAGGGTTACATGGGACGGCAAATCCGATTCCGGCGAACTGGTACAGTCCGGAGAATCCTACCCGGTTGATTTCACCGTAAAAGACACGGTCGGAAGAACAGGCCTGGCCCACGACGAAATTCTTGTGGACATACTGGTCATGAAAGAGGGGGACGTTTACCGCATCATAATACCGAGCATCCATTTCGCGGGTTACAGCGCGAGCCTCTTTACCCTGAAGGACGAAAAAGAAATACTCAAGAACCTCGAGATTCTGCGGATTCTGGCGAAAAAACTGGACAAGTTCAGGGATTACGCCATAACGATAGAAGGGCACGCGGCCTATGTATACTGGACCGATCCCAACCGCAGGGACAAGGAGCAGAAAGAAGAACTGCTGCCCCTTTCCAAAAGCCGCGCGGAAACGGTCAAGCAGGCGATGATGATACTCGGCATTGCGGAGAAGCGGATGTCCACCATCGGATTGGGCGGCTCCAGGCCCGTGGTGCCCCACACTGACCTTGTAAACCTGTGGAAAAACAGGCGTGTGGAGTTTATTCTCAAGAAATAACGGGAATTTTGACAGAGTTTACGGAACGTGTAATTGCTGCAATTAAAAAAATACCGCCCGCCAGAGTCTGTACCTACGGAGGTATAGCGGCTCTGGCGGGCAATCCTTCAGGAGCCCGCCAGGTCGTGCGCATCCTGAACAGCATGAGCCGGGCTCATGATCTTCCCTGGCACAGGATAATCAATTCCCGCGGACGGATAGCGATTAAGGATGCGGACGGGTTCGCCCTGCAGAAATCCCTTCTTGAACAGGAAAGTGTGGCAGTTTCCGCGCAGGGTGATGTGGACCTTTCCATCTACCTCTGGCGCGGTTGATATAGTAAACGGCAAACATCAATTATTTATGCAATTCGCTCAAAGGAGATTATGTTGGAATTACGGAGTATTGGAAATACGGACATTAAAGCCTGTCCCGTTGCCCTGGGCACCTGGGCCATGGGAGGCGGCGCCTTCTGGAACCGGTCGGATGTACCGGAACCCGAAAAAGAAGCCATCGGTACCATACATGCCGCCATCGATAACGGCATCACCCTCATCGACACCGCCCCGGCCTACGGGTTCGGGGAAAGCGAGGAGATAATCGGCAAGGCCCTCAAGGGAATCAGGCACAAGGCGGTTATCGCGACGAAATGCGGACTCTGGTGGCATGACGATACCGGCGCCTTTTATTTTGAAAAGGACGGCATAACCCTGCGAAGGAGTCTCGATCCGAAAACCATCCGCCAGGAGGTTGATTTCAGTCTGAAGCGGCTCGGCACCGACTACATCGATCTCTACCAGACCCACTGGCAGGCGGACCCGGCGGTGCCCACTCCCATAGCGGATACCATGGCCTGTCTCCTGGATCTGAAAAAACAGGGGAAAATCCGCGCCATCGGCGTGTCGAATGTGACCATCGGGCAGCTTGAGGAATACATCGCCGCCGGGGGCATACAGTCGAACCAGCCGAGGTTTTCCATGCTCGACCGTTCTTTGGAAACCGGGATCCTCCCTTTCTGCAGGGAGCAGGGGATCAGCATTCTCGCCTACTCCCCTCTCGAGCAGGGACTTTTGACCGGCGCCATTACGATGGATAAGACCTTCGGCAAGACGGAGTACCGCAGCAGGATTCCCTGGTTTCTTCCTGCAAACCGCAGGAAGGTGATCGATATGCTTGCGGGCTGGAAAACTCTGACGGATAAATACGCCTGCACTCTTTCCCAGCTCGTCATAGCCTGGACCATTGCCCAGCCGGGCATTACCTTCGCCCTCTGCGGCGGCAGGAAAGTGAAGCATATAAAAGAAAACGCGAAAGCGGCACTGCTCACGCTTGAACAGGAGGACATAAAGCGCATCCGGGCTGACGTGGAAAAACTCGGAGAACCGGCGAAAGGCTGATGCCTCCGGATTAAAGCTGCAGGGTCAGGGGAGCCGGATTTTTATTACTTCATCCGGTTCCTTTAAGCCCCAGTTCCGCAGCCGCTTTTTTCATACCCTCTATCGTTTCCCGGATGACATCGTCCAAGTCCATGCCGAGCATGCCGCAGCCTTTAAGGATTACCTCCCGGTTGGCGCCGGCGGCGAAGCTCTTTTCTTTCCACTTCTTTTTGACGGATTTTACCTCGAGGTCAAGGATGCTTTTCGACGGCCGCACGTACACCACGGCTGTAATGAGGCCCGTAAGTTCGTCAATGGTAAAGAGTATTTTTTCCATGACCTCCAGAGGCTCCACATCGGAGCACAAACCCCAGCCGTGGCTCACGACCGCACGGATATAATCTTCCGGCCAGCCGCGGGATGTAAGTATCTCACCTGTCTTGATGCAGTGCCTGTCCGGAAACTGTTCGTAGTCCAGATCGTGGATAAGGCCGATGACGCCCCACTTCTCCGGGTCTTCCCCCTGTAACACCGCGAAATGCCTCATGACGGCTTCGACCGTAAGGCCGTGCTTTAAAAGATTTTCGGACTTGTTGAACTCGGTCAGAAGGGCATAGGCTTCCGCCCTGCCGGGAATCGATGCTGCCATAATACGCTCCGTTATTTATTGTATTGCGGTTTTTTAATGACGCCTGCAAAAAGTATGAGACCCGTGGTTTCTTCCTGAATAAAAAACACGAAGGGGCGGTTGACGACAATGACCGGGTCCTTCGAAACACTTGTGACCTTCATTGCTGCAGACGTGGCCGCAGCCGCCTCCGTTCCCTTTTCGCTTACATCCACAAAGCATTTCTGCTTTATGTAATCCACCGCCAGGGGTTCCCGTGAATCGAGCATCCCGGAGAAATCCGCACCGCTGCCGAAAATAAT
>SPDA01000523.1 GCA_004525155.1 Spirochaetales bacterium | reverse complement strand
CTCGGCCCCTATGTGGGTCTCATCATCACCAACTGCATACTCATGGGCAGGGCGGAAGCTTTCGCTCTGGGCAACCCGCCCGGCGCTTCCCTCATAGACGGATTTGCCGCGGGCCTCGGCTACACCTATGTGCTTGTTATCATCGCGTTTTTCCGTGAACTTCTCGGTTCCGGCAGTATCTGGGGTTTCAAGGTCCTGGGCAGCTGGTGGACGAACTGGTCCATCATGGTCATGCCTCCGGGCGCCTTCTTCATGCTCGCTGCGTTTATATGGATAGTAAAAGGTCTCATACTCAAGCCCGAGGAGGAGAAGAAAAAATGACAAGTTCAATAACGCCTGTTGCCATTCTCTTCGCGTCAATTTTTACCAGCAACATTCTGCTTTCCAATTTTCTCGGCATGTGTTCCTTCCTGTCCATTTCGAAGGAATTAAAGACCTCCGTCGGCCTGGGCGCTGCGGTAACCTTTGTCATGGCGGTTACCTGCGTGCTTAACTGGCTGGTCTATACCTATATACTGATTCCCCTGAATCTGGACTATCTGCGGTTTATCGTGTTCATCGTTGTCATTGCCGCCTTTGTCCAGCTTTTGGAAATGATTATAGAGCGCGTCTCCGAGGGGCTTTATGCGGCCCTGGGGATTTTCCTGCCCCTTATCACGGTGAACTGCGCCATCATGGGTGCGAGCCTCTTCATGATCATTCGGAAGTATGATCTCTTCAAGTCCTTACTCTTCGGTCTGGGCAGCGGTCTCGGCTGGTTTCTCGCGATTCTCGCCATGGCCGGAATACGGCAGAAAATGGCTAAGACTTCGAGGGTTCCCAGGGGCCTCGAAGGAGCGGGAATTACCCTTGTCATTACAGGCATGATGGCCCTTGCCTTCATGGGCTTCAACGGCATGATACAGATAGGCTAGGAGGCCCGCATGTTTCCCATTGGAACCTTCCTGATTAGCGTCGGGGCAATTTCCGGCCTTTCCGCGGTTCTCGCCCTGCTTATGGTCATCGCTGACGCCACCATTGCGAACTACGGGGAAGTACAACTAAAAATCAACGACGATAAGGAGTTTACCGTCCAGGGCGGAAGGCCCCTCCTTTCCACTCTTATGGGGGAGAATATTTTTATTCCCTCCGCCTGCGGCGGCCGGGGCTCCTGCGGGCTGTGCAAACTGAAAATAGAGAGCGGAGTTGGTGCATACCTGCCTACTGAACTTCCGTGGATAAGCGAAGAGGAAAAAAAGGAAAACATCCGTCTCTCCTGCCAGGTCAAGGTGAAAACCGATATGGCCATCCGAATCCCCGAGGAGCTTTTCAACGTCAAGGAATACAAGGCCAGGGTAACGCGCATACGGGAACTTACCTACGACATTAAAGAAGTTTATATGGAACTGCTGGAACCTTCTTCCATAAGTTTCCGTGCCGGCCAGTTTATTCAGTTCAAGGTTCCGGAATACGACCTTACCGACGAACCGGTCTACCGGGCCTATTCCATGAGTTCCGCTCCAAGCGATACGGGGAACGTGGAAATCGAGGTACGGCTCGTGCCGAACGGCATCTGCACGACCTACGTCCACCAGTACCTTAAGGAGGGGGACACCGTGACCATCAACGGACCCTATGGGGAATTTTTTCTCCGGGACAGTGAACGGAACATCGTCTTCGTGGCCGGCGGCTCAGGCAACGCGCCTATCAAGGCAATCCTGAGCAGCATGATTGAAAAGGGCATTAACCGGAAAGCTACCTATTTTTTCGGCGCCCGTTCGAAGAGGGACCTTTTCCTTGTGGAGGAAATGAGGGAGCTCGAAAAAAAACTGCCGCAATTCACCTATGTGCCTGCCCTCTCGGAACCGCTGCCTGAAGACAAGTGGGAAGGGGAGACGGGTCTCATAACCGACGTCTTGAGCAGATTTATGAAGAGCGGCGACAACGTCGAAGCCTACCTCTGCGGCAGTCCCGGCATGATCAACGCCTGTATAAAGGTTTTTCAGGACAAGGGCGTGCCGGAGAACCTTATTTATTTTGACAAATTCGCCTGATGGAGGATTATCATGAAGCAGTCCCCATATTTGAACAAAGTACAGGAAAGCATGAAGCCGGGGGTTATAACACTGCACGGATTTCTCGGTTCCGACAGCAGGAACCTCATAGACATTCTCATCGAGGACGACGCCGCGGTCAAGCGTAAAAACCTGACCCATGATCTTATAGCCGCCAGGATGATAGAGTTTAGGGACTCCGGAGCCGCCGGCCTGGGCGAGTTCAGACGTGTGCCGCCCCACTTTGAAGTGAAGGTGGACAGCGTGCGCGGAAAACTGCCCTGTCCCTTCGGCGAGCCCGGCATCCACCAGAAGACCAATATCACGGTCCGCAATACTGTCCTCGACCGCGAGATAACCTACACGGACATGCACATTCACCTTGTACAGATGCACGGTTTTTATGAAGGGACCGGATCCCCCTATCGGCTCAATCCCGGGATTCTCATGGAAGTTCTGGAGATAGAATCTGCGGAAAATCCGTGAAAAAGATTGTTAAAAGAATATTGAAGACAGGACTCGCCCTGGGCGGAGGCGCAGCCAGAGGACAGGCCCACGTGGGCGTGCTCAAGGTGTTTGCCGAGGAGCATATTATCATTGATCTCGTTGCCGGGACCAGCGCCGGAAGCCTGGTCGGCGCCCTTTTCTGTACGGGACACGGG
>SPDA01000333.1 GCA_004525155.1 Spirochaetales bacterium | reverse complement strand
TTTCCATAATATCCTGGTAGGTAAAAATAGCATTTTCCGAAAACCCTTCGGTCCATTCCGCTTTCTGTTTTTCCGAAATGTCATCAACCGAAAAAACCGAAACCTTAGCACCCGCCTTCAGCAGCGTTTTTGCAATTTCCAGTCCGAAACCGCTTGTTCCTCCGGTTACAATACCCGCCTTGCCCTTTAATTCCGTTGAAAATAAATTCATGCCGGCCCCTCGATTAACTGGATTACTTTCGAATACAAACCTTCTCCGTCGAGACAGTGCTTTGCAAACAATTCTTCGCCGGTGCCTGATTCTCCGAAACAATCATTAATTCCCAGCCGCATAAACCGGCACCGGCGCAGGGACGGCGGCAGCTCGGCAATGACTTCCGCGACCGCCGAACCAAGTCCGCCGAAGATGTTATGTTCCTCGACGGTGATAACATGTTCAAAAGATGACGCGATTATTTTTATCGCACCGGCGTCAACAGGTTTGAGAGTATGAAAATTATACACCGCAGGGCTGTATCCTTCATTCCTTAAAAGACCTGCGGTATTCAATACATCCTGCAGGATTGGACCGCTTGAGCAGAGCGCGATTTTTTCGCCTTTTACAATTTCCTGTGCCTTTCCTATTTCAAAGGGAAGGTTTCCGGGGACCATCTGCAGTGTTTCGTAACGGGAGAGGCGCAGGTAAACCGGACCCTTCAGCACATAAGCGGCTTTGGTTGCAGCGGCTGCCTGGGCATGGTCCGCCGGATTCAATACTGTCATATTCGGAAGGCTTCGCATCAGCGACAGATCGATTACTGACTGATGAGTGGCCCCGTCGGGGCCTACCGTCAACCCGGCGCTGGAACCGCATATTTTAACATTCGCCCGCGGTAGAGCAACCTGCTGCCGTATTTGATCGAACGCCCTCCCGGTCAGAAAGACGGCAAAGGAACTGACGAATACGGTTTTTCCCATCCTGGCCAATCCCGCCGCGGTGGACACCATATCCTGTTCGGAAATTCCCATTTCGATAAACCGGGACGGATCAACCTCTGTTATCCGGTAGGATCTCGTGGATCTGCCCAGATCGCAGTCCATGGCCACAACATCCGGATATTGGCGTGCGAGAGAGAGGAGAGCTTCACCGAACCCGTCCCTGGTTCCCGATTTTTGATTTCCGTTCATACAGCAAACCTCCGCCTGTTTTTATTCCAAATCCTTAAGTCTTGACTGAAGCTCTTTCTGCGCCTGCAGATATTCCTGTTCGGTAAGATTGAAATTATGATACTTGAAAGTATTTTCCATAAAAGAGATGCCTTTCCCCTTGACTGTATTGGCGATAATTGCGAAAGGCCTGCCGCTCTTTCTCGGGAAGGTATCGAGTACATCGGCAAGCGCCCGTATATCATGCCCGTCAACAGTTTCCGTGTCCCAGCCGAAGGCCTTCCATTTTTCCGCGAGAGGCTCAATACCCATCAATTCATCGGTCTTTCCCTGGCTCTGTAATCTATTTCTGTCGATTATGACGCACACATTGGAAAGTCCGTAATGCGCGGCAGTCATGGCGGCTTCCCATACCTGCCCCTCCTGCAGTTCGCCGTCGCCGAGCACAAGATAGATATTGAACTGCAGGTCATCGAACCTTCCGCCCAGGGCAAACCCGTTGGCATAGGACAGTCCCTGGCCGAGAGAACCGGTGGGTGCTTCGATTCCAGGCGTTTTCAGAATATCCGGATGCCCTTGAAGTCTTGTCCCCAGCCTTTTTATGCTCGCCAGTTCCTCGTCCGGTATAATGCCCATAAGAGCGAGAGCCACATACTGCGTTGGAACCGTATGCCCCTTGCTCATTATGAACCGGTCGCGGTCAGGCTTCAGATAATTATCAGCCCGGAACTGCATTTTATAAAAATAGAGAGCCGTGACTATTTCCACACATGAGAATGAACCGCCGAAATGATGCGCCTTGTTGAATGAAAACATCTGCAGGAGCTTCAGCCGCATTTCAGCGGAAGTTTTAATTAATTTTTCTATTTTGACATCGCGGTTCATCTTTGCCACCCGGTATAAAATATAAGGTGAAGCCTGCCACACTTTCCTGTTCTATTCAAGTAAAATTTTTATGTCAGCGGAATATTATTAAATGTTGACGCAATTTTCCGGCAGCGGTACAATACTTCTGTTCAGATTACTATTACGATATTGCATGACGGAGCAGAATATGTCCGGATTCAATGGTTTCGATGAAAATTTTTCTCTTGCAAACAAGACTGCCCTGATAACCGGAGCCGCCAGCGGCATAGGCCTGGCCATTGCGAAAATGTTCGCTCGTAAAGAAGCTGACATAATAGCTTTTGACAAGTCAAGCGATTTGTCGGAACTCGAAAAGTATGTAAAAAATAAAGGCCGCCTCTTTATGGGCATCTCCGGCGATGTTAGGGATAAGAAAGCCCTTCAGACCATGGTTGACAAGGCTGTAAATGATTTCGGCAGGATCGATATACTCGTTAACTGCGCAGGTGTAGGGCTAATTGACAGCGCGCTGGAATTACGGGAAGAGGTATGGGACCTCACGATGGATGTCAATGTAAAGGCGCCGTTCATCCTTTCCCAGATGGTGGGAAAAACCATGATTGACAAGGGCGGCGGAAAAATAATAAATATTGCCTCTCAGGCAGGCATTGTCGCACTGGAAAAACACGCGGCGTACAGCACATCCAAAGCAGGCTTGATTATGCTTACGAAAATACTGGCGCTGGAATGGGGGAAATACAACATCAGAACCAACGCCATTTCTCCGACCGTTATTTTAACCGAAATGGGGGAAAAGGCATGGGCCGGAGAAGTCGGTGAGCGGTCCAAAAAACTTATACCTGCGGGACGGTTCGGACATCCAGATGAGGTAGCCGCCTGCGCTGTTTTCCTCGCAAGCGACGCAGCCAATCTGATCAATGGCGAAAATCTGGTAATTGACGGCGGTTACACAATTACCTAAGCGGTTTCCTTCTTGTCCTCGATGGTAAAATTCATTATTTTTACCTGGTCCGCTTCATCGTGTTTGAGAATGCCTTTGATTTCTCCATGATGCATAACCATAATCCTGTCGCATAAAGAGAGCACTTCCGGCAGCTCCGACGACAGCAGAATTATCGATACCCCGCTCTTCGCCAGCTTGTCGATGATGTTATAGATCTCCGCTTTCGCCCCCACATCTATCCCGTGCGTCGGTTCATCCAGAAAAAATATCTGGGGCTCGTGCATTATCCAGCGGGCGAGAATTGTTTTCTGCTGATTACCTCCACTCAAGTTTTGAGAGATCTGTTCGAGCCCCGGTGTTTTTATAGACAGCTCATTTATAAAATCGTTCGCGATTTTTCTCTGTTTCTTTCGATTTATAAAAAGCAGTTTATTTGAAAGCTTGCGCAAATGTACTATCGTCATATTGTCCTGCACTGAGAGCTTGAGGAACATGCCTTGCTCCTTCCTGCCTTCCGGAACCATACCCATGCCGAAATTTTTTGCATCCGCAGGATGATTAATTTTTGTAGGCTTTCCGTTAACGAGTACGCTGCCGGTGACATTTTTATCCATTCCGAAAATGCCCTGCAGCAGCTCGGTTCTTCCCGCACCGACCAGACCGGTCAGGCCTAGAACTTCGCCCTTGTACAGTTTAAAGCTCGCGTTTTTCACTTTACTGCCGACGTTAAAATTTTGTACCTCCAGAACAACATCCCTATTTGCGTAATCGGTAATGAAATTCCTGTGAGCGACTTTTTCGAATTCACGGCCGACCATGTAGGACACCATTTCGTCGACTGAAGTCTCCTTTGTGTTGAGTGTCGTTATATAATTGCCGTCACGTAATA
>SPDA01000558.1 GCA_004525155.1 Spirochaetales bacterium | reverse complement strand
CCCCCACAGACGAAAAAAGCGGTTACAACTGGCTATTGGAGTCCGACCCCTATCTCTATTACTCGTACACACTTATAAAGGGGGAAGCCGGGTATTATTTTCCCATCGGTGAACGAGCCGGCCTGGGTATCGAGCTGTTCGATGCTGCAGTATCGAACTCGGTTCTCGGAGATTACGAGGACATCTTCGCCTTCCGGTTTGTAAACACCGAGCCCTTTGACCTCGGCGGGCGCCTCAGCGCAGGTTTCAGACTGGGCGACCATATTGGTATAGGTCTGTCAGGCTCTCTTTTTTTACACAGTAATAATCTGGGCCGGGGAATGAATGACAAGTTGTCCAATTTCAACGGCGCGGTCACTGCGGGGCTCTACTTCCAGTTTTTAAAGGGGAACCTGATCATGGACACCCACGCAAGCGGGACCTTCATTCAGGAGGTGTATGTCGATACGAGGATCGAGGATTACATCGCCTACAAGACCGCCCCCTACCCCGTCGCCATTGAAACCAGTATTCTCGGGAAACTCTTCGGGGGCCGGCTCAACCTCTCCCTGAAAAACATATTGGAATTGTATTTCAGTTTCGGGACCGACGACCGTACCGGCGTCGCCACAAGGATTATCCCGGCGGCGGAGTGGTGGCCCGTCGATTTTTTCTCCATACGTGCGGGCGGTGAATACGACCTCTTGAGCCTCAACTCCATGACCTCGCCCATCGGCGGCTTCGGTGCCTTGGGCGGCCTTACCTTCCGCATCGGGCCGGTGGACATCGACGCAAACTTCACTTACCTGCAGCGGGTGATTCGTTTTTACCCCGGCTATATCAAACCGGATACCTCATTACTTGTACAGGTCTCCTGGAACGGAGCCTTTATCAAGGAGCGAAAACAATGAAACGATCGATAGTTTTCAAGTTAACCCGTGCGGCCGCCGCTCTCGCCGGTCTTTTTGCAGCTTGTCTTTTCTTCTCATGCGAACCGAGGGGCTATGACCTGATTATGGCCGCGCCTGAACCGCTCACGGAGTTGAGTGTCATCTCCACCAAGATGAGCGATAGTGATTACGAAATCATCGTCCAATTCCGGGTGCCTTCCTACGCCATTCTAACATTGGATGAGGTAATGTCTCCTCAAGCTGTCTTTTACCTCCGAAAGGAAGGAAGCCCATCGGCTGATGACGTATACCTTGGCCGGACACCTGGGGATGATTTTGCAAGCCAGGTCGGTGAATTGGGGCCGGAGTACCCGTTTTACATTTTGCAAACTGAGATTGAAAACGGTGCGACATATACCCTACTGGGTTATTCCGTGGACTTGGAAGGTCAGCGTTCAACACCGGCGGAAACCGTTCCGTTCGTCATAAGCTGGTAAGCTGGAATCGCCATTGGTGCTATGCAGGCCTGCCGCAACTGCTGCGGCAGGCCGCCTCGTTATTCTAAGTTCTCCCGCCAAACTACCAAACCCGATCTATACCCTATACATCGATTGCGGAATCAGAGGAAAGAAAAGCATGGCCCTCAATTAATGCTGTTTTACCTTAATGACGATTTCCCATAAAGACGCATGACTTGCGTATAACACCGTCTCAATATTTTAAAGTATTTGCAAAGCCCGCAGACCAAGTCTCTACGGCTCATTAGCCGCATATACCAGACCAACCGGATCAACCACTTTGAATAACCCTATATCCTTAAAATCTTTCACATTGCGGGTGTAAAAGGTTCTCACGCCGTTTAAGGACAAGGTTACAGCGAGTATTGCATCGAAGGTCCTGCGCGCGGGAAACAGGGGATCCCCCAAGAACCGGGACAGGGTTTCGAAAAATGAACTTTCGAAAACGCAATGCTCCCAGCCGGATGATTCGCGGAAAAACCGTACCGCGTCGAAGGCTTGGTCTGCTTTTAGCGGTTTTTCCATCACCTTCGGATTTCGAAGCAGGCTGTACAGTTCTAAAAATACCTGCTCGGCGATTATAAAATTATCCGGTTCGGCGAGGGCGGCATCGACGCATTCACGTGATTTATCATACTCCGGGCAATCGGCATTAAGCGAATAAAGCAGGATATTGGTGTCCAGGCTCTTCATTTTTATAGACCCGGATGTAATCTGGATTGATTTGCGGCTTCACGCAAATCTTTAGCCGGAATAAGGATGCTGCCGCAATGATAAACGGGCACTTCCGGACTGTGTACTTTGGACCCCGAAATACTCGTCCTGTCGAGCCACTGATCCACAGCCCTGCGTATTAACTCGCTTAATGTTCTATCCTCAATTTCAGCGATTTTCCGCACCTTTTTGAGAACAGGTTCCGGAAATAAAATTTGGATCTTTTCCATGGATACAGTATAAACATGTATGATATTTCTGTCAACGGATGGGATATTATAGTTGTTTTTTCCTCTTGACATTATGACTGGTCAGTCATATATTATAAACATGACCGATCAGTCACACAGGAGGATTCAATGAACCGGAAAGTTATTTTAATAACCGGCGGTAATTCCGGCATAGGGAAGGCCGCGGCAATGCAGCTTGCGGCGGAAGGCCACCACGTCATT
>SPDA01000540.1 GCA_004525155.1 Spirochaetales bacterium | reverse complement strand
TCTTTTCCCGGGAGGCACATACTTCCTGTCGAATTTCCCTGTGTAAATGGCGCGGGGCCTGAAAATTCTGTTGTTCTTGAGGTATTCGAGAACCCGGGCGGTCCAGCCGGATACCCTCGCCACGGCAAACATTACGGTGAATATATCCACCGGAATATTCAGGGCCTTGTACACAAAGCCGGAGAAAAAATCGACATTGGGAAAAATCTTCTTCTCCTTGCCGAGACCTTCCACCATGAGTTTCTCAAGGGTTTTTGCTGTAGCCATGAGTTTTCTCATTTCCGGGTGAGATTTGATAAGAAGATCGGCCAGTGGCCCGAGAATGAGAGACCGCGGATCATAAGCCTTGTACACTCTGTGGCCGAAACCGGTTATCTTTTCCTTTGCCTTGAGTTTCGCATCCAGCCAGGGTTTTACCTTGTCCGGACCGCCGATGGACTGCAGCATATGCATGACCTGTACATTGGCGCCCCCGTGAAGGGGTCCATTCAGGGCGGCTATGCCGGCGCCCACGGAAAAATAAATATCCGAAAGCGTGGAAGCCACAACCATGGCGGCGAAGGTACTGGCGTTCATGCCGTGGTCGGCGTGCAGAATGAGACAGATGTCTAGAATCTTCTCTTCCAGAGGGGTGGGTATCCTGCCTGTCATCATGTAAAGAAAATTGGCAGCGTGTCCCAGGTCCGGGTGGGGCTCCAGGGGAAGCCTGCCCTGCCTGAGCCTCACGATGGAGGCCGCTATGGACGGAACACCGGCAATGATGTGATAACAGCTTTCAATATCCTCCGAGCTGCTCAGCTCCTGACTCACAGATGCGGGACGCACATACTGGCTTTTGTTGAACTCGTAAATCGCCCGTTTCTCTCCCCGGGGCAGCGTTTCCATGGGGATGGAATCCTCATCCGCAGCTATGGGGGTAGTGTCATCACCGGCGCTGGGCTTGTCCCTGAAGGTCTGTTTCTGCCGCATGAGGTTGGTTCCGAGACGCAGGGCCGCCATGGGATTCATGTCCTCTACCGGAAAACCCATGAGAAGCCGTTTGGTCCCGGGCAGGTGCCTGTATTTGACGAATTTTTTCTTCAGACCGGCAAGCTCCTTTTTATTCGGCAGGTTGCCGTTAAGCAGGAGAAAAGTAACTTCCTCGAACGTGGAATGGGCGCAGAGATCGAAAATATCGTATCCCCGGTAAATAAGCCAGCCCTTGGCGCCGTTCACGTATCCGACTTCGGTTTCACAGGCGATTGCGCCTTCGAGACCAGGGCCTACGGTACACTGAACAGGCCAGTCCACCTTCTTCGTCAAGCCCGGTTCAGGTTCCATGCTCGTAGCTTTCTGCGCCTTTTCCTTGGCTTTGAGTATTATTTCCCCTATCCTGTCCATGGATATGGGCGTATTTGACGAATCAGTATTCCGGGGCATCGTGGACTCCTGTTATGTATGTATACGAAAGTGTACCCTATTCAGGCAAACAAGGCAATGATGCCGTCAGAATCAATATTGACAGCAGCAAACCCCGCCGCAGTGCGGGGCTTGTTTTGCCTAGACCGGCAGTTTGAGGGGTGCCCGTTTGATATTCAGCCGATCCACTGCTTTCTGTATCGCTTCCGCCCCGCCAAGAAGGGTGTAGGAACCGGAGGCAAGCTGTTCAAGCAGTCTGCCGGCGGATTGAGCTATACCGACAGCGGTACAGGAAAGCATGGCATCCCGTCTCTGCTGGCGCAGGCCGTCCGAGATGCCGTAAAGGTTCCGCCGGTACCCGAGAAAGCCTTTAATCCCGGGGGCCAAAGGTTTTATGTCTTTGCCGACGGAGCCAATAATGGCCTTGACTACCGTATCGTCTTCTATTTTGCCGGACGCGGCGAATTCGAGGGATTCGCGGAAAATGCGTATCGTTTCCGTAATGTCCGGATCGCGGTAGGAGGAAAAACTGAAAACACCCTCTGTTCCGTTCGCGTACGCCGAAGCGCCGTAGGCCCCTCCCTTCATGCGCACTTGTTCCCACAAAAATCCCGTGGCAAGCAGATGGGCAAGGACGGTTTCCAAGCCATGGTCGTCAGTTCCGAGGAATGCTCCGGGAAAGGCACAGCCCGCGAAACCCACGCCCCCAGGTATGATAAGCGGCTCAAAAGGTCCGTCAGGAAGCCGCCGGTCTTCGAAGAAAGGACTGCCGGCACCGGCCGTGCCTGTACCTGTATCCGGCAGCGAAGAAACGAGATTTTCCACTTCCCTCAATACAGGAAGGCGGTTCTCCGGTTCCACCGTAATATTGACGCTGAGGAGGCTTGCATCAAGTACCGCATTTTTTATGGTGTTGAGGATGATGCGCAGCGCGTCCAGGTCCCCGGCTTCGACAGAGGAGGTCATACCCTCGAGATGCAGGAGCTGGGATATTCCCTTCCACCGCTCATCGTAAAACATGGGCAGGGATATCCTGCTGCCAGCGCGCAGGGCTGCGAGAAAACTGCCCCTGGGGAGGACAGAGGATTTGTAATCGTTCCTCATCTCGAGCAGGAGGTCCTTGAGCCGTTTCGTATCGGCAAAATCGGTTTCCGTCAAAAGCCGCCGTATCAGGGAAAAAGCTTCCGTAAGGGTAGTTTTAAGCATTTTAAGCCTGAAAAACAGGTACGGTTTTACATTCTTCCCGGC
>SPDA01000449.1 GCA_004525155.1 Spirochaetales bacterium | reverse complement strand
TATTAATATTATATCAATTTATCGTACACTGCCCAGACGTCAGTTGAAATTCTTACAAAATTTGTCCTGCCTCTGCAGGAGCCTTCTTTAGAAAAATTACGGGCTGTAGTCTTTAAGCACGCCGGCTACCAGGTCCCGCTCGTCCCTCCCGACCGGTTCGGAGGCGGCCAGGAATTTTTCCAGAACCAGTCCGGAATCGAAAATACCGTCTGCCACGAGGACAGGCGTCATTTTGGCCTGAAAAGGGGTCTCGCCGGCGTCCACCCGCATATGGTCGGTACTTCCGCTCTTCCGCCATGTAAGCGCCCGCTCATTCCCCGTTTTATCATAACAAAGCTGGAAACCGACGATCTCCCCCCCCTCGTTGTTATACCACACAATGAGGTCGAAAAAATCATCCATAAACCATCTGCGGAATCCCTCGCCTTCAACCTGGGAAACATTTTTGTTTTCTTTGAGCATTGCTGTACCGTAACTGGCTACCGGGTCATCTTGTCCAGGAGTTCCTTCTTCGTCTTCTCGAACTCTTCCTCGGTAATGGCTCCGCTGTCCTTTAAATCTTTAAGCTTCTCTATCATAGCGAAAGCATCGTCTTTCTTGAGCCGTTCCTGCAGATTTTTCGCCACATCCTTTCCTTTCTGGAAGAAGGACTCGAACTGCTTCTTCATTTCCTCGAGATCGATGTTGATAAGATTGCCCTTGCCGGCAAAGTGATTGTCGAAAACCCTGCCCAGTGCGTAGGTCGAAGCCCCGGCAAAAACCACCTGGGAACCGATACCCAGAATGGTTCCGATGCCGGGTATCGCCTTGAGGGCGCTGGCCCCTGCCCTTCCAAGCATATTGCCGACAACGGCGCCGGTTATGGAGCTCGCCAGGGACTTGCCCCGTTCCTCGTTGAAATCCGCGCCGTAGAACTTCGCCAAAGCCTTAAGCATGTCCATCTGTACGGCCGTAACCGCAACGATATCCACTACCGGTATCGGAATGGCGCCCGCGAGGAGGCTCCACCCCACATGATCCATGATTATTTTTTCAATTTCCGGCCTGGTTTCCGTGTTTTCGGCGCCCTTTTCCCGCTTTTCGCCGTCCGCGGGTTTCCTTTCTTCCGCCATTTTTTCCTCCGTGTATCGCCTTGTTATTGATAAGTTTAACACATTTCCCGGGGTAAATCCTATTGCTGACTGGAGATCCCGGTATTTATCAAATAAAGTTATTGACGTTTCTTTTCCTGCCGTGATACCATTTTGAACGGAGATGTTATTTATTCACTAATTTACGCGTAAGGAGACTACCATGAATCCGAGCAGAATTTACGTTTCTGACCTGGGTATAAAGGCCATGGCTTCTTTGCTCGCGATTCCTGCTTTCAGACGGATGGGAAAAAATCTAGTTGATAAAAAAATCCGGGAGAAGATAGAGCAGGAACGCCAGAGCGGCGTACCGACACGCATGATAGAAGACCAGGCACAGATGATCCGGAACATGATAAACGTCGTGGACCGGTGGCTGTCAAACAAAAACGTCAAGCCGGCGCAGGCCAGGATGCTTTTCCAGAGCTTCGGGTCCATGATGCACATCAAAAACAAGGCCATCGCGGATGCCTTTCACGCCCGTTTCGGCTACGATACCCCGCGATTTATAACAATAAGCCCCACAAAACGCTGCAATCTCAAGTGTATCGGCTGTTACGCCGCTTCCAGCTGCGATACGGATGTAACCCTGGAATGGGACACCGTGGATAAAATCGTCACCCAGCAGAAGCAGCTATGGGGTTCCCACTTTACCAACATCTCCGGCGGAGAACCCTTCATGTACAAAAGCCAGGGGAAAACCATCCTGGACCTTTTTGAAAAACATCACGATACCTTTTTCCTGATGTACACCAACGGTACTCTCATAACCAAAGAGGTTGCCAAACGTCTTGCGTCGCTTGGAAATGTAACCCCCTCCATCTCCGTGGAAGGCTTCGAGCCCGATACGGATTACAGGAGGGGAAAAGGCGTTCACAAAAAAGTACTGCAGGCTTTTGAAAATCTCCGGGAAGCCGGAGTGCTGTACGGTATTTCGGTAACGGTGACCAACAAGAATATGGATACCATCTTCAGCCAGGAGTTTATGGATGAATTTATCCGCAGGCAGGGTGTCTATTACGGATGGATTTTCCAGTACATGCCTGTGGGCCGCAGTTACAGTCTCGATCTCATGGTACCGGCCGAAAAGCGTTTCGAGATGTTTGAAAAGATGCAGAACTGGATCTATAACGACGGGTTCTTCCTCGCGGATTTCTGGAACAGCGGCACCGTGTCCAACGGATGCCTTTCCGCCGGACGCAAGGGGGGGTACATCTACATCGACTGGAACGGCAACGTCATGCCCTGCGTGTTCAATCCCTACACCACTACCAACATCAAGAAGGTTTTCTCCGAAGGCGGCACCATAAACGATGCCATAGATTCGCCCTTCTTCAAGAAAATCCGGCAGTGGCAGAACGATTACTTCGACCACGGCACAGATAACAGCGGGCGGGGCAACATCCTGACCCCCTGCCCCATGCGCGACCACCACAAGATGATGCGCGGCATCATCGACGAAGTGAATGCCCAGCCCGCGGATGAGAACGCCGACGAGGCGCTCGAGGACCGGGAATACTACAACGGCATGGTAGCCTACGGTGAAGCTATCAAGGAAGCAACCAGAGAACACTGGGAAACCGAGTATCTGGGAAAAAAGAAAACCAGAAAAAAAGCAACTGCCTGACATATCTTTGAAGCCGGGGGCATACCCCGGCTTCCTGCATCCAAGCGAGACCCCGTGTAAAGCAGGTAAAAAAATACCAGACTATCTTACATGAGGAGGATTGCGATGGAAAAAGAAAGTCGCGTGTTTATTCCCGACAGGGCGGTAAGGCTTATTACATCCCTTCTTACTGTTCCCGCCTTCCGCAGCCTGGGTAAAAAAATATTGAATAAAAAGATTTCCGAAAAAATCGAGCAGCTCGAGCTGCTGGGAATTCCGACGAGAATGGTGGAAGACCAGGCCAAGATGTT
>SPDA01000533.1 GCA_004525155.1 Spirochaetales bacterium | reverse complement strand
TGGCTCAGGAATTTCATCAGGAAAGGTCATGTCAACATCTCCAACAAGCTTTCAAAAAACCGCAAACTGCTTTCCATCGGCAAACTCGCGTTCTGCTGCGAAGGCCCCTGGATCCGGTGCATGATACCCTACCTTGGGGAGAGGAACGGCGGGGACTGTGCGGATATAGGATTTTCCACGCTGCCCAAATCGCCGAAAGGCATATCCTACTCGGTACAGTGGAACCACACGCTTTCGATTTTCAGAAAATGTCGCAACAAGGAACTGGCGGAGGATTTTATTAAATTCCTGGTCATGAATCCTTCCACAGCCGAGCGGTACTACCGCTCCATCGGGGGGCTGCCTGTTCTAAGGAGCGAGATGGAGAACAATCCGGTGTACGATGATGAATTGGGGAAAGTCCTTAAAAAGCAGCTTAAAACCGCGTACCCCGTAAAAGTGCACGACCCTGCAACTTTCAACCTGTCGGTCACGATCTGTGCAAAAGCCTCGCGGGAAATTCTCTTAGGCGGCGCGGACGTGGCGTCGACCCTCAGCCAGCATGCTGTCATTCTCAAGGCCCTGCGACCCTCATGAGCGGGCTCGTGGAAATTTCTTGACAAGCGCAGAGATTGATGTATAATGTAACTACATTTAGTAACATGAAGGAGTGAAAAATGAAACGAATGAAAGCATTAACGCTCGTACTGTGTTTACTGCTCGTTTCCGCGGCCGTTTTTGCCGCTGGAACAAAAGAACCAACCGCGATGGCTGAAAAGAAGATTACCGTAGCCACCATCACCTACACCACCGAGATCGAATGGTTCTACATCCTCGAACAGAATTACAAGGATGTGGCAAAAGAGCTCGGCATTGATCTCATTCAGCTGGATCCGGGGGCTAAGCCGCAGACCCAGGTGGACATGATAGAACAGATGACCCAGCGGGGCGTCAACGCCATTCTCATCTCGCCGGTGGATCCGCAGGCCATCAAGGCCGCTGTGCAGGAAGCCATGGCCAAGGGGATCTTCGTCCTCATTCAGGGCCAGGAACGGGAGACTGTACCCTGGTCAACGGCTAACTTCGGCTATAATGAAAAACAGATGGGCACCCTCACCGGGGAAATCGCCGCAGCGGGGGTAAAGGCAAAATACCCGAACGCAAAAGAGATCAAACTCGCGGTTTTGGGCGATCCGGGCTGGGCTTCTTCAGATATCCGCATGGGCGGCGCAAAGGAAGCCTTCATAAATGGTCTGCCTGGAGTCAAGGTGAATGTCGTCATAGACAAGGTCATGGGTTCCACCATCGAAACGGCGACCAATGTCATAGAGAGCGCCCTGTCTCAGCATCCGGACCTGCGTTGCGTGGTCGGCATCAATGATGACGCCGCCATCGGGGCCGTTGGCGCCATGCAGGCAAAGGGCATAAATATTCTCAAGGAAGCAATCATAGCCGGGGCAGGAAACAACAAGGGCACCTGGCCCTACATAGACCGCGGCGAAGTGCTCGGCTCAGTGGACTTGAACCACAGGGGAACGGCGGAAGTCGCTCTCAATGCTGTTGTCAAGCTCGCAAAAGGCGAAAAAGTGTCGGAGATGATGTACATCGACATGATTAAAGTCACCAAGGACAATCTCGCCAAGTGGTATAAGAAGTAACCGGATATACGACTTTTCAGGGACGGCTTATGCAGCCGTCCCGCTGTTTTTAGCGAGGTTGCGGTATAATTTATTAAACCGCAACCTTTGTTTTATGCATCTGCGCAGCGTCATCCTATGAGTAGTGACATTATAGAATTCAGGAACATCACCAAGAGTTTCCCCGGCGTTCAGGCGCTGCAGGATGTCAGCTTCGACTTAAAAGTCGGCGAAGTGCACGCGCTGGTGGGGGAAAACGGCGCGGGCAAGTCCACCCTGATAAAGATACTGTCCGGTGTCGAGCAGAAGGACTCTGGCAGCATCTTCATAGGCGGTAAGGAAGCCTTCATTAAAAACCCGAAGGACGCCTTCGGTCTCGGCATAAGCTGCATTTACCAGGAACTTCCGCTTGCCGCCTCCTTGAGCATAGCGGACAATATTTTCCTGGGCCAGGAACTGAAGAAGGCGGGTTTCATCAACAAAACTCTTCAGCAGTCCATCGTTGCCGAATCACTTAGGGAATTCGATATAAGCACGGATCCGCGCACACCGGTGGAACTGTTAAGCGTGAGCCTTCAGCAGATAACCGCCATCATCAAAGCCATGATGAAGGAAGCGAAAGTGTTCATCATGGACGAGCCTACTGCCACCCTGGGCGAACATGAGGTAAAGCGTCTTTTTGACTTTATAGGCAAGCTCAAAAAGAAAAACATCAGCGTATTATACATCTCCCACAGGATGGACGAAATTTTCGATATCGCCGACAGGGTAACGGTGCTCAAGGACGGCGCCTACATTGGAACGCGGACTGTTTCGGAGATCAGCAAATCGGAGCTCATCAGCATGATGAGCGGGAAGGTTGTTTCGGATTCCGTGCCCGGCATGTCCGGCGGCGGGAACAGGGACAAGCTTCTCGAAGTGAAAGATCTCGCCTACGGAAGCCGGCTCAAGGATATCAGCTTCACCGTACAGAGAGGGGAAGTCTTCGGCATTACGGGGCTTGTCGGCGCGGGCAAGTCCGAACTTCTCAAGTGCCTGTGCGGT
>SPDA01000215.1 GCA_004525155.1 Spirochaetales bacterium | reverse complement strand
GCATTAAGGGATACAGCCTTCGCGATCTCTACAAGCTGCATTTGGGAAACGCTTAAATTTTTTACAAGCACTTTCGGATCGATATACTCGACGCCTAGAGTTTTCAAATACTTCCTGCATTCGGAAATCATTTTTTTGCGGTCGATAAACCCCACTTTGCTTTTAAGCATCCTGCCCTGATAGATATTCTCAAAGACGGTCATATATCTGGAGAGGGAGAGTTCCTGATATATCATGGCTATGCCGACGTCCTGCGCCTCCCTCGGGTCTCTGAAGTGCACGGGCGAACCGTTAAACTCTATATGACCCTTATCCGGGAAATATACACCTTCGAGAATATTCATGAGGGTGGATTTTCCCGCCCCGTTCTCGCCGATTACCCCGTGAATCTCCCCTTTCTTGATGTCGAAACTCACATCATTAAGCGCTATTACCCCGGGAAAAATCTTTGTAATATTGGCAATTCGGCAAATCAGATCGTTTTGCATGACGGCATCCCTCGTTAAAATAAAAGCAAAGCAGGCGAACCTGCTTTGCTTTTATGAATTCAGATATGTGTGTTATTGGGGAATTTTCTTAGCTACATCGGCAGGAGTAGCTACGTCGCCCTCAAACCAGTTGATTTCCTTGGCTGGCGGCTTGCCGGTCATGATGTGGTTGAATGCCGCGATTACAGGTGCATATCCCTGATTGAAGGGGTCCTGATCGAGAACAGCGGTAACTTCGCCGCTTCTGACATACTCGACGGTTTCTTTCATCCAGTCATGGCATATAAGCTTGACTTTGCCCGTGAGTCCGGCATCCTTGATGGCTTTCGCCGCGCCGAAGGGGCCGCCTGCGGTTACATAAATAGCGGCAATGTCAGGATTGGAAGTAAGCAGGTTCTGGGTGATGTTGTATGCTTCTTCGGCCTTGTCCTGGTTTTCGAATTCTCCAATCAGTTTCATGTTGGGATTCTTATCCAGAACATCCCGGGCTCCGGTTCTTCTCAGTTCATGTCCAAGGACATTGAAGGAACCGGTGATAATGGCATACTTGCCTTTTCCGCCGACAGCGTCCATCAGAAGGTTTCCGCATTTCTGACCGCCCCAGAAGCCGTCCTGGCCCCAGAACGCGATCCTTTTTGATTTCAAACCGGGTTCGGTGTTGAAGCTGTAAACCTTGATACCCTCAGCCATAGCCTTGTCCACAACCGGCTGAAGAGCTTCGGACAGACCGAAGAGGGTTACCGCGTCGTACTGTGCGGTTATGACGTTCTGCATGGCAGATTCGAATTTCTGGGGATCAAAATCGGGTACGGAAATCCAGTCGACCTTTACATTTCTGTCTTTCAGGATTTCTTTAGCGAAAAGGGTTCCTTCCATTACAGCCATGCCGAAGGGGTTGTTCTGAACCATGATTGTCGCAATCCGGATCTGTTTCTTCGATACCTGATCCACGGGCAAACCGATAATGGGTTTCCCCGCGGGGGCCTTGATCTGCGCTGCCGGAACAAAACTAGCCCCGCCACTCGCCGCTGCACCTTCTTTTTCACCGCCTGCAAACGTCATTCCGACAGCCAGAAAAAAAGCGAGCAGGATGAAAACCAAAACTTTGGTAGTACGCTTCATACGTAACCTCCTTTTATATCTCAGACAGCATACGCCGTCCTGTTACCAATTAAAAACCGCTGTTATTTTGCTGTTCGCTTTCTGCGCAGACTGTCCAGGGAAACGGCGCCGATAATAACAACACCTATTGCTACAACCTGCCAGTACCCCGGAACAGCGAGCAGTACGAAGGCGTTTTTCAGCACGCCCATCAGCGCCGCGCCCACCATTATGCCGAGGAGGTTTCCTTCCCCTCCCGACAGGCTGATGCCCCCAATAACGGCTGCGGCAATAACATCCAGTTCATACCCGTTGCCGTAAAATGCATCCGCCCCTTCTAGCTGCCCCACAAGAATAAGCCCGCAGACACCAGCGAGTACGCCTGTAATGGCGTACACCGTTATTTTTACCCGTTCGACCCGGATACCGGAAAGCTTGGCGGCCTTTTCGCTGTTACCCACAGCGTATATGTTCCTTCCCGGCACAGTATTGTTTGAAAATACGAAACCGATAAACACAATCAGCAGCATGATGATAACAGAGACCGGGACAATACCGATATACCCTCCGCCGAACACGGATATCCATACTTTGCTCACATGAATCGGCACACCCATGGTCATGAGAAGCGAAAAGCCCCTGGTTACGCTCATCATTCCCAGGGTTGCGATAAACGGTGCTATGCCCACCTTGGTTATCAAAAGACCGTTCGTAAAACCGACTACCGCGCCAATCCCGAGGAATGCTATAAGCATGACTAGGGGCGGCGCGCCGCTTTTACCTACCCAGGCGCCGAAACAGGCTGTAAACCCGACAACCGAGCCGACGGATAAGTCTATGCCGCCTGTTATGATGATCATCGCTTGACCGACAGCCAGGATGGCGATGAGAGAAAACTGCCGCAGAATATTCAGGATATTCTTTGGAGTCATAAAATAGGGACTTGCGAATGAAAGAGCGATGCATAAAACTATCAGAGCGATAAGTACGTTTATTTCTGGTTTTTCCAGGATTTGTTTCAGGGTGCGCGAGGATTCAGTTTTTGACCGCATAATGCCCTCTTTCGGTAAAGTGTTTGGAAAGCGTTACTTCCTGTATGTACTGTTCATGACATTCATCGCTGCATCGTCAAATATAAAATTGAATTTGATACGTCCAGGTGTTAAAACCTAACTTTAAACATCAGGAACATCATAACCTCAGAATCTTCAGCTGTCAATAAAAAATTACCCGTAAGCTGCAGCTCCAATTTCACGGATTCAGGAATGGGCAATCAGCCTGCAGTGCCTGACCGCCGCCTCTTTCTGGAAAGGCCCCCAGGGACCAGCCAGCAGCTTGAAATCGTCCGATTCGACAAAGGCTTTATGTGATTCGACATTCTCCCAATGGACGATTAAAATGTATTCACAGTCATTCTCGACGACCCGCAGGAATTCGTCGTAAAGATACCCGGGTTGGCGGCGCAGTACCGGGGCAACTTCCAGAAACGTTTTTTCAAAACTGTCTGATTTCGCAGGGTCAATTGTAAGAAGCGCAATTTCCTTGATCATAATTCCTGTATCCTCCCTGTCATATTGTTCCGCAATCAGTCCAGAACAGAAACCTTTTCCCCGAATTCGGCGAGTTTTTCCGCCAGAAACCTGAACAGCGGAAGCCGTTTCTCATAGGCAGTTTCGTTTTCCGGTATCGGCTTCGAAACGTGCACAGTCTTCGCAATTGAATCCACCATTGAAAAATCCTTCCAGATTCCCGCGCCTATCGCCCCGATGGTTGCAGCACCCAAAGCGGCAGCTTCCTGTCCGACGTTTGTAAGAATTATCTTCGTCCGGTAAATATCCGCGAAAATCTGCCTCCAGAGACCGCTCCTGCTGCCGCCGCCCACCAGACGGACTTCGTCAACCTTAACCTGGAGATCCCTGAAGCAGTCTAGAACAAGCCTCAGGTCGTAAGCTACCCCTTCCATGACTGCGCGCATCAGATCGGCCTTTGTATTCCCCAAGCCTATTCCGGCAAAAGCGCCGCGCAGATTCGGACTTGGATAAATAGTCGCTCCGCCCATAAGGCTCGGATTGAAAAAAACATTGTTTGAGCCCACCGGGGCCTGTGCTGCCTCCTCATTCATGATTTCATACGGATCCGTTCCGGTTATGCCGGCTGCGAAAATCTCCTCCCGGCAGAGCACGTTACGGACCCACTGGTACGAGCTTCCGGCGGCGTAAATCGAAACCGTGGAATTGAACATGCCGGGGATGACATGATAATAGCAGTACGGCTTAATCCGCTGATCGATAAGCGGCTTGTCTGATGCCACCGAAATCCACGATGAAGAGCCCACGTAATTGTAGACGCGGTTTTCCTTGCAATTGCCGGCGCCGAGGGCGGTGCAGGAACCGTCATATCCGCCGCAGATCACAGGTATGCCGCCCGCAAGACCCATCTCATCCGCCGGGTTCTGGAGCAATTCACCGACGACACTGGTAGAAGGTATCAATTCCGGAAGTTTTTCGATTGATATTCCCGTTTCCTTCAGTAATTCTTCCGAGTACTCCCATTTCATCAAATCGTTTACGCCGGAAAAGGAAGCGTCGGAAAAATCACTTACGATTCTTCCGGTCATTTTCATATTGAGAAAATCCTTGGTGCCGATGAATTTGTATGTTTCTTTATACAGATCCGGTTCATGGTCGCGATGCCACATAATCTTGAATATCGCGTAATTCTCGGCACGCAGCGCCGCTCCCGTTATCGAATACCAGCGGTCATAATCGACTTTCCGGAAATATTCCTTTGTCTGAGGAACCGCCCTGCTGTCGGACCAGAGAAGGGTTTTTTCACGCAGAAGTTTTCCGTCTTTTGCCACAGGCACGACGCCGATGCCGTGTCCGGAGATACAGAGGCAGCCTATTCCGTCTTTAGGCGTTCCGGTGAGCTTGAGAAGTTCCCGTGTTGTTGTAATGAGGGATTCCCACCAGTCGAGAGGCCGCTGTTCCGCCCAGCCCGACTGGGGATAATACGTCTCATAGGGTGAGAACGCCGAACCCAGGAGAACGCCTTCGGTATCGTATAAAACAGCTTTGTTTCCGCCGGTACCGAGATCAAAAGCCAGAATATGCTTTTTTGCCATTGATATCCTCCTGCTTGTACTTCGATTCAATACAAAGTGATATTAGAACAGGGAAACAGTTATGGCAAGAATATTCCTCCAATTACGCATTTTAATCAAAATATCGATGGAATAATTATTCATGAATTTATATAATGCCCGGAACAGGAGATGATGCATAATGACTGACACCGTTTTACAGGCAAAGAATATTATAGACCGCTTCAGGCTGGACGGCCGGACAGCTCTCGTTACGGGCGCCGCGCAGGGTATAGGCCGCGCTTTCGCGCACGCCCTGGCCGATGCAGGCGCCAGGGTCGCCATCCTCGATATCAAT
>SPDA01000355.1 GCA_004525155.1 Spirochaetales bacterium | reverse complement strand
TACCTGGCAAGTCCGGAAGCTCAGGCCTACTGGGTGAGCGGCACAGGAGCACTGTCTCCCAACAAGGGCGTATCCCTGGTATTCTACCCGGACGATATTTCCAAACAGTCTGCGAAAATCCTGAACGAATCCCAGTTCGTCGTTTTCGACGCGTCGGACATGATGCCCGGCCAGATGAACAGCTCCTTCTGGACCGCTGTCGTAAATTATGTTGATAATCCGGGAAGCCTGGACAGCATCCTCGCAAAGCTGGAACAGGTAAGACTGGAAGCCTACAAGAAATAACAACTTGACCTACCCTGTCCGCCGGAAAAGAAATTTCCGGCGGACAGATAGGACACCCGACCGGGAAGGGGATTACCATGTCCGTACAAAGAGTACTAGTCACCCTGGGAGCGCTGGCAGCGGTACCCTTGTTTCTCATATTCTACATCCTGTTCACCGAAAGCGCCCTGGCCCGCGGTAAAGGCCTTTCCACCTCCAAGGTAAGGCCGTGGATATGGCTCCTCCCGGCCATGGCCCTGCTTTGTATTTTCCTGATTTATCCTACCATCAATACCATAATCCTTTCAGTGATGAACGCAAATTCCACAGCCTTCGCAGGTTTAAAAAACTTCGCCTATATTTTTACGGACAATTCCATGCTCATCGTGCTCCGCAACAACCTGCTGTGGGTCGTGTTCTTCACGCTCATCACCGTTACCCTCGGCCTGCTTTTTGCCGTGCTTACGGACAGGGTGAAATACGAGGCTGCGGCGAAGGCGCTTATTTTTCTCCCCATGGCCATTTCCTTTGTCGCTGCCGGCGTAATCTGGAAATTCATGTACGAATACAAGCCCGCCGGCACCACTCAGATAGGAACCGTCAACGCCGTCCTTACCGGGATTTTTCCGGGATTTCAGCCGCAGGCGTGGCTTTTCAACAAATCGCAGAACAACTGGGCCCTCATCATCGTAGGCATCTGGATGTGGACCGGTTTCTCGATGGTCATCCTTTCCGCGAGCCTCAAAGGCATATCGCCGGAGCTGCTCGAGGCTGCAAGGATAGACGGCGCGGGGGAGTTTGCCATTTTTTTCCGCATAATACTGCCGCTTATGAAAAACACGATCGCGGTCGTTACCACTACCATGGTCATAAATGTGCTCAAGATTTTCGACATCGTGTATGTCATGACCAACGGTAATCTCGATACGGAAGTCATCGCCAACAGGATGTACAAGGAGATGTTCAATTACCGCCAGTACGGAAGGGCAAGCGCCCTGGCGATGATTCTCCTGGTGGCTATCGTTCCCATCATGCTGCTCAACATCAAAAGGTTCAGGAGGGAAGGATAATGATTGCAAAAGCACAGCCTCCCGGGAGAAGGGCTGCCTCCCGCATACCGCTTCATCTGATTATTATCCTAGTGTGCGCATTCTGGCTCCTGCCGACAGCCGGGCTTTTAATCAGTTCCTTCCGGCCGAGAACCCTTATCCTCAACTCGGGTTGGTGGAAGGCATTCACCCTGCCCTTTCAGTTTACCATGAGCAATTACCGGGAAGTCCTGTTTACCGCCAACATGGGGAGAAGTTTCGCGAACAGCCTCCTTGTAGCCGTGCCCAGCACGTTTCTTCCCATTCTGATAGCCGCCTATGCCGCGTACGCTTTTTCCTGGATGAAATTCCGCGGCCGGACGATTGTTTTTCTGTTTATCGTGGCTCTCATGGTTGTTCCCCTCCAGATGACGCTTATACCCATACTGCGGCTTTTCAACCGCGTGCGGCTTACGGGCACCTTCGCCGGCGTCTGGATAGCTCACTCAGCCTACGGCCTTCCCTTTTCCATTTACCTTTTACGGAATTTTATAGGGGACCTTCCCGGCGAAATTTTCGAATCCGCCTTCATCGACGGCGCGAACCACTACAATATATTCTTCCGGCTGGTTCTCCCCATATCCCTGCCGGCCATAGCATCGCTCTGCATTTTTCAGTTTATGTGGGTATGGAACGACCTTCTCATAGCCCTGGTGTACCTGGGAGGAACGCCGGACGTGGCGCCCATGACCGTAACCATCAGCAATCTTGTCAATTCCTACGGACAGGGCTGGCAGCTTCTTACAGCTGCGGCCTTCATATCCATGCTGCTGCCGCTTCTCGTTTTTTTCTCGTTGCAAAAATACTTCGTGAAAGGTATTCTTGCGGGGTCCGTCAAGGGCTAGGATACGGGGAAAGGGGTTTTATTTCATGAAACGCAAGGGAGTTTCTTCCGCCGAAGTTGCACAGGAAGCGGGTTGTTCGAGAACGACGGTTTCCTTCGTTCTCAACAATACGCCGGGAAAGAATATTTCGGAAGAAACAAGAATAAAAGTACTGGAAGCTGCCGATCGGCTCGGCTACATTCCCGATGAAAACGCCAGAAGACTCGTTATGGGAAGAACCAGATCCGTGGGGTTTTTCATCTGTCACTCAATGTCCATTTATTCGGACGCGTTTTTAATACGGCTCATGGAGGGAGTAACCCAGGTTTTGAACAAACGCCGCGTCCAGCTCGTACTTCAGCCGCTTAAACTCAAGGACATGAACTATATGCGCCTTGCCCATGAAGATCAGGTGGACGGCATCATACTCACCAATACTCACGATCATGATCGGGGAATCCCCGAGCTTGTACGGAAAAATTTCCCTTTCGTTGTCAACGGCAGTCTCGAGGACAAAAACATACCCCAGGTGGACGTGGACAACAGGAAGGCGGCAGCTGAAATGGCCTCATATCTTCTGGGTCTGGGCCACAGGCGGATCGCCATGATTACCCACGCCCCGCTTACTTTCTGGGCAGCCAGGGAGAGACTCGAAGGCTTCAGGCAGGCCTTGACCCAGTTTCAGGTTGCCCTTAACGAGGACTACCTGGCCGTCGGCGATTTCACCGAAGAAAGCGGCTACAATGCCGCGAAAAAAATTCTGTCTCTGCCTGTTCCGCCTACCGCCATTTTCGCGGGGAACGACATAATCGCCTACGGCGTATACAAGGCCGCAAAAGATATGAGCGTAAGCATTCCAGGCTCGCTTTCCGTCGCGGGCTTTGATGATGATTTCCTGTCCCGCTATCTCAACCCTCCCCTCACCACCATGAATCTGCCGGCAGGGGGCCTCGGCTCCACCGCCGCTCAGCTTCTGCTGGATAAAATGGACAGCGGCGCTTCGGCCTTCCAGCGGGGACCCATTATCCTTCCGACTCGAATGTCCATCCGGGAATCCTGCGGAAAAATCCGGGAAACACAGTGAAGGTTCCCCTGTTCGGCGGCGGTGAATGGACCATCATCGAGGAAGGCTTTGATGCGGCCAGGGTGCCGGCTGGCGAAAGTGTTTTTTCCCTTGCCAACGGGAGCCTGGGAATACGGTATTCCTTCGAAGAAGGTTCACCGGTCTACAAGCCCGGCACTTATGTAAACGGTTTCTACGAGAACCTGCCCATAACCTACGGTGAAAACGCCTTCGGCTTTCCCCTGGAAAAACAGACGATATTGACGCTCCCGGACGCCGCATCCCTCAAGCTTTTTGTAAACGGCGAACCTTTTTCCATGGAACACGGCAGACTTCTCTCCCATACGCGCATCCTCGACATGAAAAGCGCGGCTGCAGCTAGGTAGGTTCTCTGGGAAAGTTCTTCAGGTGTTA
>SPDA01000302.1 GCA_004525155.1 Spirochaetales bacterium | reverse complement strand
CCCCCAGGTGTGACAATATCACGATATACCCGGGTTTCTGGGAGAGGATGTACTCAATGGTGGGAAGGGCGGCTTTTATCCTTGTATCATCCTGGACAACTCCATCCTTCATGGGAACATTGAAATCGACGCGCAAAATAATGCGTTTGCCGGCGAGATCAATGTCTTTTACGGTCTTGATCATATACTTTATCCTTTCGAGGCCATGTACTTGAGCAGATCCACCACCCTGCATGAATAACCCCATTCGTTGTCGTACCAGGAAACAACCTTGAAAAAACGCTTTTCCCCCTTCAGATTATTCTGGAGGGTGGCGAGGGAATCATAAATGGAGGACCTGGTATCGTGGATAAAATCAGTTGATACGACTTCCTCATCGGAGAACCCGAGGATGCCCTTCAAGTAAGTTTCCGAGGCTTTTTTAAGCAGACTGTTTATTTCGTCTATGGAGGTGTCTTTTTCGCTCCTGAAGGTAAGGTCGACAACGGAAACATCCGGAGTCGGCACCCGGAAAGACATGCCCGTAAGCTTGCCTTTTATCTTGGGAAGGACCTCGCCAACGGCCCTGGCAGCTCCCGTGGAGGACGGAATAATATTTTGAGCCGCCGCCCTGCCGCCGCGCCAGTCCTTTTTGGATGGGCCGTCCACTGTTTTCTGGGTTGCGGTGTAGGAATGGATCGTGGTCATGAGGCCGGTTTCTATGCCGATTCCTTCCTTGAGCATAACATACACCAGAGGAGCAAGACAGTTCGTCGTGCAGCTCGCGTTGGAAACGATATGGTGGGCTGCAGGATCGTATTCGGTGTGATTGACGCCTATGAGGAGGGTTTTCACATCGCCTTTGGCAGGCGCGGAAATGATGACTTTCCTGGCGCCGGCCTTGAGGTGCCCTTCGGCCTTTTCCTTTTCCGTAAAGAGACCTGTAGACTCGATGACATATTCCACGCCGAGCTCTTTCCAGGGAAGTTCTTCGAGGGACTTTTTTGCGCCGATACAGCGGATTTTGTGTCCGTCAACCACAAGAATATCGTCGTCTTCAATGGAAGGGGAACTTTTCGCAGAACCTATGGAAGCCTTCATCCTTCCGTGAATGGAGTCGTATTTCAACTGATACCCGAAATATTTGGCATCGGTGCTTACATCTACAACGCCGACAACATCTATTTCCTTGCCGAGCAGACCCTGTTCTACAAGAGACTGAAAAACCAGACGCCCGATACGTCCGAAACCGTTTATGGCTACCTTCATATTTTCCTCCGAAATTTGCTTGTGTAAGTGAGACTATAAGAAAAAACCTTGGGATTGTCAATGAAAGCGCGGAACAGTCACTTTAATTTAAGCACGTCGCCCAGCACATCCATTGGGGTGTTTTTTTCTGCCGCCGGAAGCTCCTGACCTTCGACTTTCGAGATTACCGAGTCTCCCGGATTTATCATATCAAAAAACTGGTCAGTCTGGATAGTGCCTTCGGAAACGA
Organism: Spirochaetales bacterium; assembly: GCA_004525155.1. GTDB lineage: Bacteria > Spirochaetota > Spirochaetia > SPDA01 > SPDA01 > SPDA01. Next base: position 2,644 of record SPDA01000302.1, on the reverse strand, counting down.
GCTCGTCGAGGCCGGTAATCGTCAGTACTCCCAGCAGATCCTTCTCACTGTAATCGAGACCCGGCTTGTCCTGTTTAAGCTGCACTGAGCCCTTGCGGAAAATATAGAACTGGTCTCCGTTCTTTACGCCGTCGTAACTGCCCAGGTTAACAAGCGCTTTTTCAAACCTGCGTTCAAGTATCCAGCCCTGGGGGGTAAACAGACTGTGAACCATATCCGAAAGCTTCAGCAGGCTGCCGGAAACCTTCCTGTTGCCTGTACGCAGGACCTGGAAGGTTTCAACTTTGTTTCCGGTTCTGGAATGGTACAGGGTTCCGGTCACCTTGAACGCCCGATCATTCTCAGAAAAACGGAGGATGATAAAATAATCGCTCCCTCCTTCCCTTGCCCTCCGGTAGGCCCCGGAAAACCCGTCCGATGCGTCAAAACCGGTGTAAGGCACCCTGACATTCTCATTATGACCAAGCAGCTGCCCAAACATGGCGGTCAGGGCATCGCCGGCACCTGCATGACTCATGGCACTGCCTGCGCCGTCGTAAAAAAGAGATACCGTGTACGCCTGCCGCTCCAGGAGAAACTGTTCGACATTCCAGCGTTTCGAGAGTCTGTCATCCTGCAGGCTCTGCAAAATTTCATACTCGTCCCTTATTTCCACGCTTTCCGCATGCAGCTGGTTTACCATCACGTCCAGCTCGGACAGGTACTTCGCAGGGAAACCAGATTTATTGATGAGCCGGGCATAGGTAAGCCGCAGATCGAGGGATTGCGGGTTGATGAGAAGTCCCCTCCTGTAGGAAAACAGCGCATCGGCGAACTGGTTCCGCCCCTCGTATTCCCTGCCCAGGGACAGGTGATAATCGGCAAACTTTTTTCTTACCTGCTCCTGAACATCCCGGTTCCCTATGATGAGCTCCTCGGCCGCGATCCTCGATATTTCATCGTCCGGCCGTCTGCTGAAAGCCTGGCTGTAGGCCTGGATACTCTTGTCGACGGAGCCCATTTTCTCGAAGGCAAGGCCGAGGGTGTACCAGATGACAGGATTATCGTTATGCGTTATCAGAAGTTTCTGCAGAATGCCGGAGGCTGCCGTATAGTCTCCCCTTCCCACCAGAACCTGGCTGTAGAGCAGGAGGCCTTCAGGATAGTCAGGCTTCAGTTTGAGGGCAGTTTTTAGATAAGGTTCAGCATCCCCGGGACGCCCGACGGACAGGTAGTGCTTTGCCGCGAAAAGATGGACCTGCGGGTTGTCGGTATAATATTTCAGGGCAAGCCGTATTTTTTCCTCCGCCTTGCCGGGGTCTCCTTCGGAATCATATATAACGGAAAGCGAGAGCAGAGCTCTTTTATTGACCGGGGAAAGACGCAGGGCTGTCTCAAACTGCTTCAGGGCATCTATAGTCCGGCCCCTGGCCAGGGCAACTTCCGCCAGACCGAAAAAAGCGTCCAGGTTGTTCGGTTCCGCGGCAAGAATTCTGCCGAACAGTTCAGCGGCCCTGTCCTGGTTGCCGAGGGCGTTTTCTATTCTGCCGGCCAGGGCCGTAATGTAGGAATTCGACCGGTCGTAATTCCCCGCCTGGCCAATCCAGCGCAGGGCTTCCTGATATTCGCCCAGCGAAAAAAAGGCCTCCGCCAGTCCTGTCATGGGTTTAACGTAGGAGGGGTTAAGGGCGATGGCGGCTTTGAACTCCTCCACTGCCGTGTAGTAATTCTCGCTGTCAAGCTCCCTCTGCCCCGCGGTATAACGTGTAACGGCATTACTGTCCTTCTGCTGCGCGTAAAGCGGGAAGGTCAGGGGCAGAAGCAGAAAGGCAAAGAAGACGGCGCTAGGACGCATGCTGTTTGTCGGGCTCCTTTACCACCTTGATGGTTTTTATTTTGTGGCTGTCCATGTCCTGAATTATGAAGCTTAAGGGCCCGTGGGAAACTTTTTCGAATTTGACAGGTATCTTTCCGAACAGATCGAACACGAATCCTCCGAGGGTGTCGAAATCGTCTGTCGGCAGATGGAGGCCGAGCTGTTCGTTCAGATCCTCAATCCCGACCCTCGCGTCGCAGAGATACACCCCCTCGCCCACTGTTACAATGTCCTCGCTCTCGTTGTCGAATTCATCCTGTATTTCACCCACAATCTGTTCAATAATGTCTTCGAGGCAGACGATGCCCGATACTCCGCCGTACTCATCCACGGAAATGGCGATATGAACCCTCTTCAGCTTGAATTCACGGAGAAGGCCGTCCAGCCTTTTGCTTTCCGGCACGAAATATGCCTTCCGCATTATTTTTTCCGTATTCATTTCCTGGTTCTTTCTATAATAACCGAGCAGGTCTTTTACATAGAGAATTCCTACCACATTATCTATCGTGTTTTTGAAAACCGGAAAACGGGAATGGCCCGATTCGATGATGGTGTTTATCATCTCATCAAAATCCATATCCGTCTCGATGAACTTTACATCAATCCGGGGGACCATCACTTCCTTCACCGTAGTCTCGGATAATTCAACGATACCGCGAATCATGTCTCTTTCCACGGCATCCAGGTCTTCAAGGTCCTCTTCACGGAACCCGGCGTTTTTCTGTCTGCCAAGGAGCTTTTCGATGATTTTGCTTCGCTTCAAAATATGCCCTCTCCCTTTATGGATCT
>SPDA01000190.1 GCA_004525155.1 Spirochaetales bacterium | reverse complement strand
TAGCCAAACAGGGGAATAATCAAATCTCCACTTAAAACTTCCGACGTTGCCGGATATAATGAGGCTGGTAAAAAAACCGAAGAAGGGCAGCCGTGAAAAAAGCATTTAAAAACTTTCCTTTTGATCCGGGCCGCTGGCCTTTTTTCTATGGCTGGATGATCCTCGGTTTAGGCACACTGGGCATGCTCATGAGCGTACCCGGCCAGACAGTGGGGATATCCGTCTTTACCGATTATTTAATAACCGGACTGGATATCCCGAGAAATTTCTTAAGCCTTGCCTATCTGGCGGGAACGGTTTTAAGCGCGCTCCTGCTGACCAGAGCCGGAAGGTTCTACGACCGCTACGGCGCGAGAATTATGGGGTCAATTGTAAGTATTGCGCTTGGGTGCGTTCTCGGGTATTTCTCTTTTTCGGATGTTATCAGCCTGGGCCTCAGGAGGACGTTTCCTTTTTTAAAGGGAGTTGCCGCCCCCTTTATTGTCATGAGCATCGGTTTTTTTCTCGTCCGTTTCACAGGCCAGGGAACCCTCACCATGGTTTCAAGAAATGCCGTGATGGAATGGTTTGAAAAACGGAGAGGGCTTGCCAACGGGATCCTCGGCGTGGCAGTTTCTTTCGGCTTTTCGTACGCGCCCTTTGTTCTGAATGCCCTTATCCAGGCCGGAGGCTGGCGCTGGGCGTGGCGTTTTTTAGCTTTGATTGTGGGGGGATGTTTTGCGCTTCTGGTTTTCGTCTTTTTCCGGGACAAGCCGGAACATCACAACCTGATTCCTGATGGAAGCCGTTTTACACGGGTAAAAAGGATAAATCCCGAGACCATCGCGGTCAAAGAGTTTACTTTGCAGGAAGCAAGAAGAACTCTCACCTTCTGGATTTTTACCTTATCCCTTTGTGCTGCGTCATTTCTTACAACTGCCTTTACTTTTCATGTAGTTTCGGTATTTGAATCCTCCGGCCTTACCCGGGACCAGGCGGTATCCATTTTTTTTCCTTCATCAATCATAGCCGTAGGATTCCAGTTACTCGGCAGTTTCTTAAGTGATTATGTAAAGCTCAAATATATCCTGATGGTACAAATTATCGGTATGATCCTGCTTTCTCTCGGCATCATATTCTTGAGGGAAGGGGCGCCCCTAATCATTCTTATCGCCGGGTTAGGCATCAACCAGGGCCTCTTCGGCGTGAACGCGAACATTGCCTGGGCCCGCTTCTTCGGACGAAAACATCTTGGCGTTATTTCCGGATTTGCGTTTGCCTGGCTCGTCGCAGGCAGCGCTGCGGGGCCCTATCTTTTCAGTCTTTCCCTGGATCTGTCCGGAAAATATGTGACTGCGGCAATTTTCTCCCTTGCGGTATTGGTCGTTCTTTTGGCAGGGGCCTGGAAGGCAAATCAGCCGAAGGTTGTAAAATCCCGGTAGGCCGCTCTTCCTTTACATGCCCAGCGCTTTAAACAGTTCCTTCCGGTTGTACTGGAGCACGTCCATAAGGCTCACCGTCCCGTCCTGCCCGGGGAAATTAATGAACACCGCGATCGGCGTTTTCGGGTAGAGGTCTTTCAGGGGCTTCGCAATCTGGTTGTGCCAGTTATCCACAATAAAGAGAGGATTGAAACCGCTCAAGGTCTTCAGCTGGGAAGGTTCCAGGGGAGCGGGACCGTAGACAGCTCTTACGGAAAATCCCAGCTCCCGCAAAAACGGTACCTGCAGAGCGTGGCAGATAATGTCCTTTCCCTCCGCTCCCTTGAGCGCAAAATCGGACTTGAGGGAGGAAAAATAACCGGTAAGCATGGTGATGGACGATTCCGCAGCCGCCCCTGTTCCGAAAACAGCCGCAAGCCTGTTTAACGAATCCTTAATCGTATTCAGAGAATAGTCCGTCGTTATCTGTACCAGGATCGCGTTCTTTTTGGCTACCGCATCCTTCAGCTGCACGGCCATACGCTCGTAGCCGGCAAACACGATGATGTCCGCGGAAGCGATAATCCGGATATCCGAAGGCTTGAGTTCATACTCCGGAGGGTGCTGGAAGCTTGCAGGGGCGAGGGTGTGGAGCTGACCGGTAAATCCCGCGGCCCGGACGAATGCGGCGGTCCAGCTCGTGGCAGCCACAACGACTTTTTCAGCCGCAACAGCTTGAGAAAAACCAGCAGATGCTACTGCTGTCAGAATCAGCACAAAACCTAGAATCTTTTTCATGCTTTCCGTTTCCTCCTCGAAACATAGGTAAAAATAAAGATTAAGGAAGCGGCTAGAATGACCGCGGTACTGACGGGTATATCAAGTATGAGGGATGCGAAAAACCCCAGCAGCACGGACAGGAAACCTGAAACACAGGAGGTGATAAACATCCCTCTGCCGCTTCCCGCCGAAGTTATGCCTATTATTGCTGGTAATAAAACAAGTGCGTCGAGAAGCAGGGCCCCGATGAGCCGCATGCTTACCGTTATGCAGATTCCTGCAATAAAAATGACCGCGGTATTGAGGGCGCCTCTGTTAACGCCTATGGTAAAGGCTATATCCGCATCAAAAAGCAGGGCCGCGAGCCTGCGGCGGTATACAATGAAAAACAGAAGAAGACCGAAAGAAAAGGCGGCGGTTATGATTATGTCGGTACTGGTAAGGGCCAGGATGTTTCCCCAGAGAAAGGAGAGACTGTCCTTTGCCTGTATTCCAGTCTTGTACATAATGAGAAAGGCGAGGCCGATGGACAGAACCATGAGAAAGGTGGTCACGTACGAGGGTTTAAGGATCTTTTCCTGCCTGGCCCTGGTTATGCCGAAAAGGAAGAGGCCGTTAATTCCCAGGGACAGTAAAAGAGGATTTGTTCCCAGGGCCAGAGCCGCGGCTCCACCCAGCAGACCTCCGTGCATCACCATGAACCGCATGTTGAGAAGGTTAAATCGCAAGACCGCTATACCCACCAGCGGGAAGAGGGTACCTGCCGCAAGCAATACCAGGAACCCCCGCAAAACCGAAGGGATGGCAAGCAGCTGGATTACGTTCAATTAAGCCTGCCCCGCTCCAGATCCTTTCTGTTCCATCCGGGTAGATCGAACAGGCCTTTATCGTGGGATGTCATGAGTACTGAAAAACGGTTTTCCGCAGTCACGGTTTCGAGGACCTTGAGCACGTCACTTATGGACGCCTGGTCCAGATGGGCGGTCGGTTCATCCAGTACCAGAAACTTCGGGGATTGCGCGAGACAGCGGGCAATGGATACACGCTGCTTCTCTCCGCCGGAAAGACTCGAGAACAGCCGGCCCCTTATATCCTGCACTCCCGCCATCCCCAGGGCTTCCGCCACAAAGTCTTCCCGCCGCTGTTTCGGTACCCGCATCCTGCAGGTTGCGAGTTCCACAACCTCCCCGGCGGTAAGGGGAAGGTCCGTACTGTTGTTTTCCTGGCTTACATAACCGACTTCTCCGCGGTGCTCACGCCACTCCCTGGTGGAGAGGTAGGAGCCCAGTACCTTTATCCGTCCCTGTTCCGCTGGCACGAGTCCCAGGAGGGATTTTATGAGGGTCGATTTGCCGCTGCCGTTGGGGCCGCGTATGAGAAGCCGTTCGCCCCTGCGCATGACGAGGGAGAGATTATCGAGAATCCGCCGGCCCGCAAGGCTCACGGAAAGTGATTCCACCAGCAGAGAGGATGCCTCCTCCCCTCCGGCCCTGTTCCTGATCAGGAGATAAGCCTCGTCCAGGTTGTCCACATGCTCCAGACTGTCCTCGGTTCTGCATTCTATCCTCGGCACCAGGACCTGGCATGAATACCGGATGCCGTGTTTTTTGAGCAGGGGTTCCGCCAGTCCGCTCAGCAGCGCGGTATGAACCTCCTTAAAGCCCATCCGTATAATAAGAGCGGCGGCGGCTTTGCCTATGGCCTTATCGTAAACTACCAGTTCTTCGGGGTTATATGGTCTGCCCGCATCGGAGGCATTACCCAGAAACCCTTCAAGTTCGAGCAGAGGATGAAGCCATTTGGAGGTACTCGAGAAGACCGCCGCTTCCGGACCGTCACTGCTCTCCCGGGTGACGACAGCCAGGGATACTTTTGAAAAATCCACTTTGTCGCGTATCATGATTGTAGATAACTATATTACCTAGAAATTAATGTACAGGCAAGCCATATTTAATCAAACGACTCTTCAGAAAGTATGAAATTCGGCGTGTGCACCAGAATAAGGGTGGCAGACACGCCGGAATCGTTACTGTAATCGAAGGTTTCACCCTGGTGGATGATGCAGAAATCACCCTTCGTAAATTCGTAGTCCCTTCCTTCGATCTGAAAGGTGAGACGTCCCGCGTTTACATAGTAGTACTTGTCCGAACGATTGGAGCGCGAAAGGCCGTGCCGCACACCCGGCGATACCTCGATGACAGCAAAGGAGGATTTTTCGTCAAGACCTGCGGTATAATCCCTGATGCTGAGGCCGTTGAAATCGAAGGCCTCGGAAACATCCTGTTTTATTGTCATCCCGGAAACCTGTTACTCCGTGAGCACTTCGTAGAGCGTTCCGCCGCTTACGATGTAGAGTCTTCCGTCCAGCACGGTCATGCCGCCGGTATTGTCCCATCCGGAGCCGATGTCCGTGTAGTTTCCCTCCTTGTCCACCTCCCACAGGGTGCCGCCGCTGATAATGTAGAGCAGGCCATCGTACGCGGCCATACCGCCCGTATCCGACCAGCCGCCGCCCAGATCCGTGTAATTGCCCTCCTTGTCTACCTCGTACAGGGTTTCCCCGCTTATAATGTAAAGATTCCCGTCCAGAGCAGTCATTCCTCCAAGCTCTTCCCAGCCGGACCCGAGTTCCAGCCAATCGCCGGGTTCAGACCACACAGCGGCAGTCAGCATGAAGACGATAAGAAAAACAAAGGCACATCGTAATACCCTTCCATTCACGGCACAACCTCCTGCATTCACAATACTGAATGATAAATCATCCCCATCGATACGTCAATGAAATCCGGGCGGGAAGCCGTCATGCTGTTCCGTATTCCCGCATTTTTTCCAGGACAAGTTTCCTTATGGCTGCGTCCACCTTCAGGCTCGCGTCCCTGAAGGACCGGTACACCGATTTCCAGTCGAACAGGCCGTCCTGAACAAGAATGGGCGTGGGCTTGTACCAGTCGGTGTCCCCGGTCTCGACGCCTGAATGGATAAAGCCCTCGCCGCGGTCCCAGGTGAGAGCTTTTTCATCGGCATCCTTGTTGTAGACGAGCTGGAAACCGAGGATTTCTTTCCGGTCTCCGCCGAACCAGACGTAAAGGTCGAAAGAGGAATCGGTAAAAAACCGCCTGTACCCCCCCGGAACCTGCCTGACCTGTTCGAATTCATGCAGCAT
>SPDA01000113.1 GCA_004525155.1 Spirochaetales bacterium | reverse complement strand
TTGGCTGCGTTACAAGAAGCGAACAGCAATTTGACCTTTCCGCCTATTATTCCATGATTTATACTATCGGTCAGGATGCTTTCCAGCCGATTGCGGAAAAATTTCTGACTGAAGGCGACCGAATCCTCATAGTCAACTCGGGCCAGGGATTCGGCAGTCTTGGAATGCGGTATACGGTCAAACCGGAACGAAAGGCAGATGCCGATCTCGATCCATACGAATACAACCTGTACATGGAGGATCACCCCTTCTTCATTGAATATCTGGAAAACGGTTTCATCAATTCTTTTCTTAAAAACGGCGGTATCGGATTCGACCGGATGCGCCTGGCCAGACAAATGGGGGATTACATCGACTGGCTTCGCCGGGAAAAAATCGTTTTCAATACCAGCAGGCTGGATTACGACTGGTGGGAAGAAATAAGGGAGAAGTTCGATGTTACCAAGATCCTCATATACGGGGTTCACACCATTGCCGCGAAAGATACGGATTACATCGGCATGCAGCTTGGACTTACATTTATTGATGTGGAGAACGGAGGCAGGATACTCTACGATAAAGTCGACAATGTCGTTTCTTCCAATTTCCCGGACAATAAGAAAATCCATCTTCCTTTGCTCCGTCTCGATATTCCGAAAGATTCAATAAATAATTTTAATGAAGCGCTTAATCAGACCCTGACGAATGAAGGCCTGCCGCCGGAGGACGGAGGGATAAACGCTATACTGGTAAAAAGCGACGATATTCCCTTTCTCGGGTCCTATCCCATAACAAAAGAGGACTTCGTCATCGAGAAAGAGCTGCTTCAAAAACTCGGAGAATTCGGGCAGTTAAAAATCCTGGAAAAATTGTATAAACGAAGGTACAAAACGTCCTTTCAATTCATCAACGCCGTAAATAATATCAATCCTTTCCGTGGAGGCGAATACGGGGAATTTGAAAATTATTACGGGGCACGGTACATGCTTTCCTACAAGGTACTGTGGGCGGAACAGACCGGCGACATAGAAAATGTTACCACGGCGATAATACCTCTTAACAGTAAAATTCTGGGTGTACATCTAAAACTCATCGACATGTCCGAAAAGGGGCGGATTATGCTTACCCATTTCCTGCCCATAGGATCGGATCAGGATTTACAGAATAATTTTCTGTACAAGTGCTTCACAAAGGTGAATGAACTTCCCTTTGTTTCCGCCGCGATAAACGAATCCCTGGCATTGAGCGGAGAGGACCATGCGGCTGTAATCAACAAGCGGATGGAGATTTACAAGAATTACCTTATAAGCAAATTTCCGGCATACAGGGGAATGATCCAAATGCTGGATACGACCGCCCCGGCAACGGTACTTACCCACTACGATAAAATTTACAAATTATTCGTCAAGGAAGACAGGAGTAAAATAAAGGGCGATATTTATTATGTCATGGCCGGTCATCTGATGAACGGCTGGTTCGAGGAGGGTATAACCGATTATCTTGTGAGAAACGGGTTTACCATCCATGACAAACTGGAATCCCTGTACAGCCGGTACCTGCTTACCTACAACTGGAACGGCACGGTGGTGGATGCTGACGTATTTCTGTCGCCTCTCAAACTATCCGATTGGGGGGTCGACATAAAGCAGTTTTACGACATCGACAAGATTATCTATTTTATAGGTCTGGAAAAAGAGGTACCCGATTCCGATTTTATTAACCCGAAAAGCGTGACATCCGAATCAACCGCCATCGAGCTGTCCCAGTTTTATCCTATTTTGTCGCCCCAATTGGACAGGCTCTTGTTTTCCATTCTCGATGTCAATAACGGCGATTACACGCTCAACCGCAATTTTGCCCTTGAAAAAGGAGGGGAATAATGAAAAAGCTTATTTTAGTTTTTTTCACACTTTGCTTTGCTGTGTCGCTACTTCCGGCAAAGGAATACAGTTACCTTGATCCTCCCGCAATTTCGGTCATGGATTTTGAAGTCAATATCGAAGAGCCGCTTGTGGAGGGTAACCCGGTAAGCAAGGAGTATTTCGGCCAGCTTATCAACCACACCCTGGTGACAGTGCTGATTCAGAAAAATAATCAGTTCGGGCTGGTTATTCCCCGGTTTCCCCACTTTCCGGATTTGAATTACGCGGACGAAAATGAGGAGCAGAGAGGCCCCTATAAAACCGACGCGGAGTATTTCCCGCCGCTTTTAAAGATTTATGATAAAAAATATGTGGAATCCGCCCTTAAGGAAAACAATTTTACCATAAACGATCTCTACACCAAATCTCCGGACGCTTTCAATTTTCCGGACCTCGATTTTGTCATACTCGGGAACGTGTTCAAATATGAAGGTAATAAAATTGCCTTAAATGTCCGGGTGCTCAACACATATCGGGGGGAGGAATTGTTCGCCTATAACGATTTTATCCTGGAAGATATGCGGGGACTCTACGAAGTATGTGATTTGATTGCCCATAAAATAATTATCGATATATTGACCAATTACTGCTCCCAGGTCATCGTAAAATCGATCCAGTTTGTCAGTCCCAACGATTTCCAGAAAACGGAAGAATGGCAGCTTACCCAGCAGAACATCGAAAAAGGCAATCCTTACCTGTTATTCTGTCAATCGAAGCAGGAGGTGGACAATACAGCGAAAATAATAAACTTCAACGATACTTTTAAAAAAAGGATAAACCGGGACCAGTTCTATTTTATGCTGCCGGGGTCCTATGTCGTTACGGTGTATAACGAAAACAAACAGTCGGTACAGGAGATCCCCGTCGAGCTCGCGCCGCGGGAGATTAAAATCGTCCAGCTTAAAACGGAACATCTGGAAACCGTTACCGGAAGCATTACTATCAAAAACTGGAAACCGACTGATGCCTATCGGATTGATATAATCGAAATGGAAAGGGACGCCAAATACCTGTGGGAAGTCGGCAACGACAGGCTGGGGGCAGCGGGAAAGCCGATTTGGAAAAACTTCAAGGAAGGAGAATTCAATCCGGATCCGGAGCAGGAAAACACGGGTGGAAACGAGCAAACCGAATCCCCGGCCCAATCGGTATGGCTGTACAACCCCGCAAAGCAGGAGCTGTCCATTTCGAGACTCCCTCTCATGAAATACTCGGTTCGGATTACACCCCTCCCGGATAACATCAGCAAGGAGGACATCTTCGGCATATTAAGAATATCTTCCCGGGCAATAGAAAGTTCCGATGCCCTGGACGCGGAACTCCGTTTCGAAAAAGACAAAGTATTGGCAATCGAGGACTTCGGTCTTAAGAGTTCGGATGTGGGGAATGAATTCAAGAAAACCAGAATAACGATATTGATACCGGATGCGTTTGAACTGGGCTGGGTACGGTTTACATATACGGAAGGAGACCGTGACGGCGGGCTTTATTTCTTGAACTATGAAAAACTAGTTGTCGAAAGCAGTTATACGGAAGTGGAATGGAACGATTTTGTCTCAATTTTTTATGAAATAGAAGGAGGCGAACCGGGAAAAGAGAGAGTCGCTTCCTTCAATTATCCAAAGGAGGAAATTGAAGCGAAGCGGGATACCATTGTAGTGGTGGAGTTAAAAAAGCCCGCAGTATCCTCCTTTGCCATCGATACGGGTGAGAAAAAGAAAAAGACATTCGGCGAATGGCTTTCGGGAATATTCGGCGGCAAAAAAGCGGAAGAGGAAAAATAGGCCTGCCAGAATGAAAGCATGGCTTGCGGCCCTCCTGTTCAGTTTAGCGGTCCTCTCCCCTGCCCTTGCCCAATCCCGTGGAGGAGGCGCGGATTTGATGCTCCAAACCATCTCCGCGATTCCCGGGAATGAAGGAAAGCGCTACGCAATATGTATAGGCATCAACGATTACGAAGACCGGGAAATAGTTGATTTAAACGCCGCCAAAAATGATGCGATTGCCCTGGCGAATGCGCTTACGGAAGCGGGACAGTTTGATCAGGTGGTTGTGCTTACCGACGATGTTTCCTCCCGGGACCAGACAGGGCGTTATCCGAGCAAACGCAACATCCGGGAACAGCTTGACCGCATCGAAATTCTCTTTAACCCGAATGATCTCGTGGTGGTTTCCTTCGCCGGTCACGGCGTCATGAAAGGGGAGGACGGTTATCTTCTCCCCATAGACGCCTATTACAGCGATGTCGGAGGGACCAGTCTGCGTGTAAAGGATATCCTTGACTGGCTCGAGCATACCGGCGTCAGGAAATCCCTGCTCCTCCTCGACGCCTGCAGGGAAAATCTTACGGAAGAGATAAGCAGAGGACTCTCAAGAAAGCGCCTGGGTCCCGAGGATTATCAATTTGCCAATGTCTCCGCCGTGTTCTACTCTACCAGGGCAGGGCTCCTAAGTTATGAGGATGTCAATTCAGACCATGGCGTTTTTACGCGGTTTCTGCTGGAAGGCATCCGGGGCAAGGCGGATTACCAGTACGGCAACAGCGACGGAATCGTATCATTCCGGGAACTTGCCTCGTTCCTCGAAGAAGCGGTAACAAATTACGCCTATAACCGGAACTGGCGTCAAAAACCGGAAGCCATTTTTACAGGCGAAACGTTTGCCGATCTTGCCCTCTCCACCTACGGCGGAAGGATAGACGGATCCGCAAAGGCCCTGGCCGGAAAAAATTTCGGCAGCGGCGAGGGAACCATAAACCTGTATTCCAATGTCGATGGTGAAGTACTCCTCGACGATAAACCGAAAGGACGGATTACCGCGGGAGAAGTACTTACCTTTAAACGAGTCCCCGCGGGGCCCCACTTCCTCGAAATAGATCACAAGTACGGCCGGTACCGGAATGAGGCGGAAGTGTATGCAGGGAAGGTTACTGAACTCGCGAACAAGGTGGTGCTGGAGGAACAGGACATCAGGACATACGAAGGCATCAATTTCATGTATGTTTCGGGGCAGGGCGGTACTGCAGGGTTCTGGATGTCTGAAACGGAGATAAGTCTCGGCCACTTCGCACTGTTTGTGGAAGATTCCGGTTACCGTCCCGAGGGTGTTTGGGATAAACATTTTAAAACCAATTTTGATTATTTTCCCGTAACCAATGTCAGTAAAAAGGATGCGGAATCTTTCGCCGCATGGCTTGCCGGCCTCACCGGCAAGGATATAGCCCTTCCCACACAGCAGCAGTGGGAATACGCAGCCGGCAAAAAGTACGGTCGAATCTATCCCTGGGGGAACACCTGGCATGCCGATTACTGTCATTCACTGGCCGGAAGCCCCAGGGGCATGCTGCCGGTAACCGGAGGCAGAGGACCGGTACAGGTTTTTGATTTTTTTAACGATATCACTCTGAACGGTATTACGGGCATGGCAGGCAATGTGCGGGAATGGCTGCAGGATGATCAAAAAGCAGGCGGGAGAACCTTCGGCCTTATTGCCGGCGGCGGCTGGACCGAATCAAAATCAACCTACTTTGCTGCGGATTATTCGACTCAAAAGCCGGTTACCTACACCGAAGACGGAGTCGGTTTCAGGCTGGTTATCCGGGAGTAGAACCTGAGGGGGAGTTGTGTTATGAAAATTTATCTGCTGATCGTCATTTTATTTCTACTTTTCGGCGGGAGCCTTTTCGCTGGCGGCAGCCGGGAAACTCCTGCAAGCGGTGAAGAGAAGGCGCAGAACATCGTCAAGGACGAGGAGAGACGGGACAAGGACTGGTCATCCCGGATTTCTTCAGAGAAAAGAGAGGATAGAGATGCCCGGGTTACGGAAAATGCACCCGCCCGCAGCCAGGAGCAGGTACCGACGGAGAGCCCGGTCAAGGAGGCGGGTACCGGCCCGGTCCCGGCTGCCGCAGCAGGGATTGGCGCCAATTTCGCGCCTGCCGGCTTATCACTTGGGGGAAGTGTTTCAGCTTCCATCAATTTCGGAGAACTTGGGAATGAGGACAGCACGGTTTATTCACTGATAAGTGTTCGACCGCAGTTTGGTTTCTTCCTCGTTCCTAAACTTTCCCTTACATTGACTCCCGCTTTTTACTGGAAAAACATCCTGGAAAGCGGAGTCCCCGGCAATAATGTCATGTATCTTGGTATTTCAGCAGGAGTGCTGTATTATTTTTACTCAGGCGGCGCCGTAGTGCCGGCGCTTGGAACGGCAATCGGATTCCGGTTTTTTCCGGAGGATGAAAATTTCTTTTCCTACTTCAGCATCCTTGTGGAACCGGAATTTTACACCTACTTTTTTGTCAATAGCAATTTCGCGCCTTATATCAGCCTGCAGCCTAATCTCGGAATTTATTTCTATGCAGAACAGTCCGCTGTAATGCTGGACGTTGCCTTATCTTTCGGCTTTGCCGTATTCCTGCCGGGAACGGTAAACGCCAGGTATTAGATAGAGTACCGCAGATCCCGCC
>SPDA01000148.1 GCA_004525155.1 Spirochaetales bacterium | reverse complement strand
GGGCCGTAGCGAAGTGTTTCACCGTGATCGATAATGACAGCGGAACCAATCATGGCCGAAGACTCATCTCCCGCCAGAAAAAGGACAAGCTGCGCGACTTCCTCCGGTTTGGATATTTTTCCCATCGATTTTCTCACTGCCTCCGGATCTTTTTCAAGACTGAGCTGTTTGACCAGCAGCGGGGTTTCCATGTTCCCGGGGCAAACCACATTAATACGGATGTTGTCCTTTGCATGGTCCTGTGCCAGGGCCCGGGCAAAAGCGACGACGCCTCCCTTGGAGGCCGCATAGCTGGAAAACCCGGGATCGCAGACATAGGCCCAGTTGGACCCGGTAAAAACAATAGTGCCGCCCTGGCCGTCTTCGAGCATATGTTCCACCGCGTATTTGGCGGTCAGAAAGGCACCAGTCAGATTTATCGAAAGAACCCTGTTCCAGTCTTCGAGGGTCATATCCTTTAAAAATCTTACCTTGTCAATGATTCCGGTATTGACATGAACAATGTCAATCCTGCCCAGGCTGTTATTTGCTTCCATAAAACCGTTTTTTACATCTGATTCCGATGTGACATCGCAGTGAAAAAAATGAGCGATTCCTCCGGCCTTGTTAATTTCCTCCGCGGCCTTCGGCCCTCCGCTGGCATCGATATCGAGAATTGCCACTCGCGCGCCATTCCGGGCGAACAGAATGGCTGAGGCTTTTCCGAGGCCGGACGCTCCGCCGGTAATAACGACACTTTTGCCGGTAAAATCAAACATAGGCCTTCCTGCCGAAAAAAAAATATAGTAAACGACCCCCCACCAACAGCGGGGGCTTTTATTTCACCCCTTCGGGGAATTATAATACAGCCCGTTCACTCCAAAAGAATTCCCTGCCCCTACAAGGGGGCGGGAAAGAAGCCGGCTTTGCCGGCTGACCGCCGCCATAGGCGGCGGCTTTCTTTTGTAGTAAAATTGTATAGTGAGATTGCGGAAATTGCAAACAGTTTTTCCCAGAGGAGTGTATCCATGTTCATCATTTTTGCTGTCCTGACTCTGCTCGCACCAAATGTTTCGGCCCAGGATTACAGAGGCATCTCTATTTCCACCGATTTTCCCTCAATTTCATCCAGTTCAAGGGAAATGATTACCTTCAAACTGAAAGTTGAGAATTACAATCTGCCTCCACAGAGAATCGATCTCACCATGAGCCGCAAGCCGCAGGGCTGGAACCATGAGTTTATGGGGAACGGCAGCGTCATTAATGCCGTATTCGCGTCTTCACAGGAAGGCATAAATCTCGAACTCTGGCTGGAACCTCCGGCATCGGTTCCCGCTGGAACCTACTCTTTTCTATTAAGGGCCCAGGGGCAGGGGTATGCCGGAGAACTTCCCATAACCATAAAAATCGACGATATCCTGCCCCAGCGCCTCAAATTTCAGCCGGAACTTCCTTCCCTGAAAGGTTCGTCCAATGCGGAATTCAGTTACCGGGTAAATCTTGAAAACAAGGGTTCGCAGGACTCATTTATTTCTTTCAGGGCGGAAGCGCCTCAGGGATTTCAGATTACCTTCAAAGAGGCATTCGGAAATAAAGAATTTGCCGGCATGCCCCTGGAAGCGGGAAAACCTGTGCGCATGGAAGTACGCGTAAAGCCGCCCCAAAACACCAAGGCCGGCAGGTATGTAATCACCATATTTGCCATAGGCGACGGCGCCCAGGAAAAGTCTGAACTGGTCCTGGAAATAACAGGTCAGCCGGAATTGGTTCTGACCGGTTCGGACGAACGCTTAAGCGGTTCCGCCAACGCCGGGAAGAAAAAAATATTCATACTCAATCTGGAAAATAAGGGCAGTGCAAACGCCTTCAACGTCCGGCTTGCATCTTCCGAGCCCTCCGGTTGGATAGTTGATTTTGAACCTGCCTCCTTCCAGGAGATTCCTCCCAACGCCAAGCTGACCGTGAAAGCCAATATTACCCCGTCCCCCAGGGCCCTCGCGGGAGATTATGTGGTCAATTTGCGTGCCCTCGGCGATGCGGTTTCAGTCTCCGAGGATTTCCGCATCACGGTGAAAACATCCACTCTCTGGGGAATACTCGGCGTGCTCATCATAGCCATCGCCCTCATAGTGGTGGCGCTGGCGGTTTTAAGGTACGGCCGCCGATGAGCGAAGCGGTTATCATAACCGACAAGGTTTCAAAAAATTACGACAAATTTCAGGCGGTAATCGATCTGTCCCTGTCGATATACAGCGGTGAGGTGTTCGGGCTTCTCGGACCCAACGGCTCGGGAAAAACCACCACGATTCTCATGCTCCTCGGTCTTACGGAACCGAGCGCCGGGAACGTTTCCGTTTTAGGCTTCGATCCCATGAGGCACTCCCTGGAAGTCAAGAGACGTGTGGGGTACCTGCCCGATGCAGTCGGATTCTACGACGAAATGACAGCGAGGGATAACCTGGTTTACACCACGCGTCTCGCTTTCGGTACGAAGGTGAACAAGGAAGCCGAGATAATGGAAGTGCTCGGCAGGATGAATCTGCGCGAGGTCGCCGGGCACAAGGTCCGGACTTTCTCGCGGGGAATGCGCCAGAAACTGGGGCTCGCGGAAATACTCATTAAAAAGCCGAGTATAGTTATTCTTGACGAGCCTACAAACGGGCTGGACCCCGAGTCCGCCGTGGATTTTCTCGGGCTTGTACTATCTCTGAAGCAGGAAGGAATTACGGTTCTGCTTTCATCCCACCTCCTCCATCAGGTACAGTCCGTCTGTGACCGGGTGGGGTTTTTCCACAAGGGCAGGAAAGTGCTGGAAGGAACCGTGCCTGAACTTGCCGCGCATATTACCAAAGGCAGGTACAAACTCTATCTGGAAGCCGCTGACTGCGATCCGGAAAAGGAAATGGCGGGAATACGGGAAATATCTTCCGTAGAAAAAAGGGGAGACAATATCCTGGCCGTTGAATCAGAAACGGATCTGAGGGCGGAAATCGGCCGGCGGATTATTTCTGCCGGCGGAAGGCTGCTTCTGCTCAGGCAGGAGGAACCGGATTTGGACGAAGTATATGCTCGGTATTTCAAAGGGGCCAGAGATGAAAATCTTGAAAACGGATAGACCGCTAATCGCGAAAAAATACAGGCAGCGGGCAGGATCGCCGTTTACCGGGCTGTGGGTGGTGGTGCTGAAGGAAATGACGGACCACCTGGGCGGAATCCGCATGAGAATTCTCCTGGGTCTGACGGTTCTTACCGCTATCGGATCCTTCTACGGAGCCGCCTCCGAAATTCGTTCCACGGTCGTTGAGGATCCCTTTGTCATGCTCCGCCTTTTTACAACTGCCAAAGCACCCCTTTTGTCCTTCGTTTCCTTTCTCGGCTTTCTCATCCCGCTCTCGGCGATTACCCTGGGATTTGACGCGGTGAACAGCGAATATTCAAGAAGAACCATGAGCAGGATATTATCCCAGCCGATTTACCGGGATGCGCTTCTGCTCGGAAAATTTCTCGCATCCATTTTTACCCTAACCGTCGTTCTTTTCTCCCTCTGGCTTCTGGTTATCGGCCTGGGGATGGTGATTCTCGGCGTGCCGCCCAGCGGCGAGGAAGTGCTGCGGTGTTTATTCTTTCTTTTAGCAACTATTTGCTATGCAGGCATCTGGCTCGTCATGGCAATGCTTTTTTCCGTAATCCTGAAACAGCCGGCAACCTCCGCTCTCGCCTCGCTCGCCATGTGGCTGCTGTTCGCCGTGTTCTGGACCATGATATCGGGGCTGATAGCGCAGAGTGTTAACATGGAAGCGGCCGGTTCCGGGAAAACGCCGCTGGAACTGGGACTGGAGAGGATTTCCCCCAATACCCTGTTCGGGGAAATAACATTTGCACTCCTTTATCCGAGCACCAGAAGCGTCGGGCTGATTTTCTACAGCCAGCTCGACGGCGCCATTGTCGGATCACCGCTGCCGCTCTTCCAGAGCCTTCTGCTTATCTGGCCGCATATCACCGGTCTGTTCGCTGCCGTGATTCTCCTGTTCGCGCTGACGTATGTTTTATTTCAAAGGCAGGAGATCCGCGCCTGATTTTTTGCCAGGCAGCCGGGGCGTTGAACAAAACTCCAAAAATCCGCAAAAAAAATGTTGCAGGTTTCACTGCGGCAACCTATAATAGGTACCATAAAATTATTTCCGCAGCATGGAGGACCCTATGCCCCTGAAGTTCAATTATGCAAAATGTACCGGCTGCGAACTGTGCCAGCTTGCCTGCTCGGGCTCTCATTTAGGATACTTCAGTCCGGCCGAAGCGCGCCTGCGCATTACCCACGATTATGACGATACCGACAAAGGAATCCGCATATCGTCAAAGCACTGCACCTTCTGTAAGAAATGTGAACAAGTCTGCCCGACCGGAGCAATCTCGAACAACGGCAGCTGGATGATAGTGGACCATGACGTGTGCATCGGCTGCAGAACCTGTGAAAAAAACTGCCCTACAAAGATAATCTTCATGAATAAGCGCAAGAAATCCGTTATCTGCGACCTCTGCGGCGGAGAGCCGAAGTGCGTGGAATGGTGCCCCAAGGATGTCATCAGCCTTAAAGCGCCGAAGAAATCGGAGGTAGAGGTATGAGCAGCGAAACTCGCAATTCCTTTCACGGCAGACTGCTCGAGGTAGATCTCACTTCCGGCAGCACCAGGGTAAAGACGATCCCGCCTGACCTTATCGAACGCTACCTCGGGCAGAAAGGATTGGGGGCACGCATCTTTTTCGAAGACGTGCCGCCGGATGCGGATCCCCTGTCGCCGGCAAACGAACTGGTCTTTTCCACGGCCGTCATGACCGGCACCATCGTATCCTGTTCAGCAAAACTCGCCATTACGACAAAGTCTCCCATTACCGGCACCATATCCGACGGTTCCGTCGGCGGCCATGTGGGCGCGGAACTGAAATACGCGGGTTACGACGCCCTGGTTGTCAAAGGACGGGCGCCCGGGCTTTCCTACCTCTATCTGGACCCGGACAAAGCGGAAATACGGGACGCTGCTTTTCTCAAGGGCGAGGGAACCTTCAGGACCGACACCCTTCTCAAGGAGAAGACGGGGGATGAGGAACTGAAAATCCTCGCCATCGGTCCCGCCGGGGAGAACCTGGTGCCCTTTGCCTGCGTCAGCTCGGAGCGTTACCGCCAGCTGGGCAGGGGCGGCATCGGCGCCGTGTTCGGCAGTAAAAATCTGAAAGCCGTCGTCATAAAAGGGTGGCTGCCCGTACACGTTCCGGATATGGATGCCTGCATGAAAACCGCGGCGGAAGCGCACGAACGGGACAATGTCGTCAATCCCGAATATGAAATATACACCGACGGTACGCCGGTCCTGGTAAACATGGCCAACGAATCCGGACTTCTGCCGACCAGGAACTTCAGCGCAGGCCGTTTCGAACAGTACGAAAACATCAATACAACAGCCTTCAAGGCGGTACGAAGGGCAAAGAAAGCCTGCTTTTCCTGCGGTATCGCCTGCGGCAACTACGTTGTGGACGGGGCAGCCAGGGTAGAGGGACCGGAATTTGAAACCATCGCCCTGCTGGGGTCATCCATCGGCAACGGCGACAGGCAGAGACTCATCGAGCTCAACGCTCTCTGCGACGACCTGGGGCTGGACACCATTTCCACCGGCGGCATCCTTGCCTGGATGATGGAAATGACGGAAAAGGGCCTGAAAGATTTCGGCATCCGCTTCGGCGAGGGGGACAAGGCGGCGGAATTAATCCGCAGTATGGCCTTGAAACAGGGCCCGGGCGCGGAAGCGGCTTTGGGTACCAAGGTTCTTTCGGAAAAATACGGCGGAAAAGACTTCGCCATGCACATAAAAGGCCTGGAACTGCCCGGCTACGACCCCAGGGG